>NZ_JAQT01000015.1:0-59515 GCF_000524295.1 Shuttleworthella sp. MSX8B | reverse complement strand
ATCCTTTCTACTCTCTTCTCGTCCGCGTCATCTTTGCTTTCCTTTTTCATCCGTATCATCGCGGCTGCCTTCCTCGTCCGCGTCATCTTTGCTTTCCTTTTCATCCCCACAATAGAAAGCTCGCTCACAGCACATCGATTGCTACAAATCTGATGCAAATCGGCGGAAGCAAAACCGGGCCTGTTAAAGCTCCCGGTCTCTCCCGTTAAGCCTTCCAGTCTCTCCCGTTAGGCCTCCCGGTCTCTCCTGGCTGCCGGACCAGTCTCCTCTAAAACATGCCGAAGCCTGGTCATCAGGGCCGCTGTATCGTCAATACTGCGGACAGCGCACATGACGGTATCATCTCCCGCGATGCTTCCCACAATCTCACCCAGCTGCATGTTGTCCAGGGCGGCCGCCACGGCCATGGCCATCCCGGAGACCGTGCGGATGACCAGGATGTTCATGGCATTATCCATACTCAAAAAGCCGTCCCGAAAGATTCTCACATACTTCTCGCTCAGATCCTGCGGACTGCTCTGATAGGAGACGTAGACGAGGCGTCCGTCCGCCCTGGCCACCTTGGTCAGCTGCATCTCACGGATATCCCGGCTGACGGTGGCCTGCGTCACCTGATATCCGGCCCTTTTCAACTCTCTGGTCAACTCCTCCTGGGTCCCGATCTCTCTGGTTACAATCAGATCCAGAATTTTTGCCTGTCTGTCCTGCTTCACTGCTCACTCCTCGTCTGTCTAATTGGACTGCATTTTGTTGCGGATACGCTCTAAGAAGTTCATCTTAGAGAGCTTCATCATCTTGATTTCCTCCCTGGACCGGTAGACCACAAGCTCTTCCCCGGGAACCAGCTGTCTTCTGTGATTGCCGTCGAAGGAGACCTCCGCGACCGGCTCGTCGCCCTCTCTTCTGGCCGTCAGTTTTACTGAGATGATATCATTGGGATCTAAGACAATAGACCTGGAATTTAAGGTGTGGGGATTGATGGGGGTCAAAAGAATCAACCTGGTCTTGGGATCGACAATCGGTCCCTTGGCCGACAGATTATAGGCCGTAGACCCGGTCGGCGTCGCGAATATCATACCGTCGCAGTGGTAGGTATAGAGGGGCTGCCCGTTGACATAGACCGTCAGGCACAGGATTTCCATAGGCCGCCTTGAGACGATCACGACGTCGTTTAGCGCGACGGATTCCTGGTCCGGCTTTTTCTGCGCGTCATATACCATGCCCGCCAGAAGCATACGGCTCTCGATCTCATACCTGTCCTCCATGAGCAGGTCGATGGCCTCGTCAACACCGTCGGGATCCAGATCGCAGAGATAGCCCAGGTGTCCCCCGTTGATTCCGATTAGAGGGACCCCGCTGCCCAGGGTATTCTGCGCCGCCCGGATCATGGTTCCGTCTCCGCCCAGAGTCAGGATCCCGTCCGTATTCTCCGGAACCGGGATAGTTCCCGGGTTCGTGGAATCCTGGGGATTCTCCAGACAGATCAGACTCCCTCCCCTGGACGCAATCACCGCCTTTAACCTGTCAATCCAGTCCCGGCTGACCTCCATATTTCTTGTGACAAGTAAGAAGTTCTTCATGGATAAAATCCTCCGGTCTCTATCTACTCACCTGTCCAGCTCTTCATGCGCCTGCTTCACGACGGTCTCGGGATCCACAGGCGGCAGCTCCTCCGCGAAAGAATCCGCGGACTTTTTCAGGTAAATCAGGTACTCGATATTCCCCTCCGGCCCCTTGATGGGCGAGTAATCCAGTCCAAGCACAGCAAAGGCATTCTCCCCCGCATAAGAGATGACCGATTCGATCACCTCCCTGTGAACCCCGGGATCCCGGACAACGCCCCTTTTGCCCACCTTATCTCTTCCGGCCTCAAACTGCGGCTTGATCAGGCAGACCATCTCTCCTCCCTCGGCCAAGAGCGGATTGACGGCTGGCAGGACCTTGCTCAGCGAGATAAAGGAGACGTCGCAGGAGGCGAAATCCAAAGGCTGACCGATCTCCTCTGCCGTCACATAGCGGATATTCGTCTTCTCCATACAGACGACCCGCTCATCCTGGCGGAGCTTCCAGGCCAGCTGTCCATAGCCGACGTCGACCGCAAAGACCTTGTCGGCTCCATTTTGCAGCATGCAATCGGTAAAGCCGCCGGTAGAAGCCCCGATATCCATGCAGACCTTTCCCCTAAGAGAAATGGGAAAACTTGCCATGGCCCGCTCCAGCTTCAGGCCGCCTCTGCTGACATAGGCCAGGACTTTGCCGTGAATCTCAATATCCGCATCCGTCTTCACCTGGGTTCCCGCCTTGTCTTCCCTCTCCTGGTTGACAAAGACATTGCCCTCCATAATCATCGTCCTGGCCTTCTCGCGTGAGGGAGCCAGTCCGCGTTTTACCATAAGAACATCCAGTCTTTCCTTCAAGGCTCACTCCTCACTCGATAACAGGGAAATAATTTTCTGAGAGATCTTTTCGGCTGTCAGCCCCTCCTCCTCCATCAGGGCCTCCACTGACCCGTGCGGGATGAAGTGATCCGCGAAGCCGACCAAAAAGGTCTTCCCCCTGTAGCCGATTTTCTTCAGACAGGTCTCAATATGCTCCCCGAAACCGCCTGCCAGGACATTCTCCTCCATTGGAACAACCAGATCGACCCGGTTGGCGTAGTCGGCCAGGATCGCTTCATCAACCGGCTTTGCAAAGCGCATATTGACCAGGGCGACATCATACCCCGCCTGAAGGAGCAATTCTCTTAAGCAGAGCGCGCGCTCCACCATAGACCCGATCGGGGCCAGAAGGATCATCTTTGTCCCTCTGCCGCGCAGGGGATAAATTTCCTCCGCCCGGCCCCTTTGAATCGGTTCCCGAAACTCCCTCAGTCCGTCGAAAGCCGCCCCCCTGGGATAGCGAATCGCCACCGGCCCCTCTGTGTCAATAGCCCATTTGAGCATATCCGAAAGCTCCCACTTATTCTTGGGCGCCAGAATCACCATGTTGGGGATCAAAGAGAGATAGGAGAGGTCAAAGATCCCCTGATGCGTCTCTCCGTCCGGTCCGACCAGACCGGCCCTGTCAATCGCGAAAATCACATGCAGCTTCTGAATGGCGACATCGTGCAGAATCTGGTCAAAAGCCCTCTGCAGGAAAGAGGAATAGACGGCGAAAACCGGAATCAGCCCCTGGCTGGCAAGTCCCGCCGCGAAGGTCACCGCGTGCTGCTCCGCAATCCCCACATCGAAAAATCGGTCGGGATAACGGTTATGAAAGCGAACAAGCCCGGTCCCCGTCTCCATCGCCGCTGTCAGCGCCAGAAGACGATCGTTTCGCCCCCCCATCTTGCGCATCACTGTGGAGAAGACGTCCGTGTAGGTCGTCGCCGGATTCTTCAGAGGCAGACCCGTCGCCATGTCATAGGGCGCTGTCCCGTGGAACTTGGCCGGGTGACGCTCCGCCGGGGCGAAGCCCCTTCCCTTGGTCGTAAGCACATGGACAATCACAGGCCCCTCGATTTTGGTGGCCTCCAGGAAAATCTGCCGCATCCCCTCGATATCATTTCCATCGATCGGTCCCAGATACATAATCCCCATCTGCTCGAACATCATCCCGGGAATAACCAGCTGCTTGATTCCCTCCTTGGTCTTGCGCATCCGGTCTACAATCCGATTGCCGTAGATCGGGATCTTTTCCAGAGAGCTCTGCATGCCGGACTTGAAATTCTTGTAGTTTTCCGAGGTCCTCATCCTGGCCAGGTTCATGGACAGGCCGCCCACATTGCGGGAAATGGACATGTTATTGTCATTTAAAATGATGACAAAGTTCTTCTTGAATTCGGCCGCGTTGTTCAGGGCCTCGTAGACCATGCCCCCTGTCATGGCCCCATCGCCGATCACAGAGAAAATCTTATAGTCCTCCCCCTTTAACTCTCTGGCCACAGCCAGTCCCAGACCGGCAGAAATAGAGGTTGAAGAATGGCCTGTCCCGAAGATATCGCAGTCGCTCTCCTCCCGCTTTGGAAATCCGGCCAGTCCTCCCATGGCGCGCAGTCTGTCAAAATCTCCCTTGCGTCCGGTCAGGATCTTATGCGTGTAGGACTGATGCCCTACGTCCCAGACAATCTGATCTCTCGGCAAATCACAGATCGAGTGCAGGGCGATCGTCAATTCCACCACGCCCAGATTCGAGGCCAAATGTCCTCCCGTCACAGATAACTTCTCAATCAGGAAGGAGCGAATCTCCCGCGCCAGTTTTTCCCTCTCGAACGCGTCCAGTTTATGCACGTCGTTCGGGCCCTGTATTCGATCAAGAACCATAGTATCCCTCTGCCTTCGATCCGGCGATCACATCTCGCTACCTGTTGCGCCTGGCCAGATAAGCGACCAGCTCCATGAGAAAGTCATTTCTCCTGGGGAGAGAGGCAAGATTCTCAAGAGCCTCTCCTGTCAGGCTCTCCGCGTCCCTGAGGGCCCCCTCCAGACCGGCGAAGGTCACATAGGTGACCTTGTGGTTTCGCTCATCGCTTCCCACAGGCTTGCCGATGGTCTTCTCATCTCCGGTGATGTCCAAAATGTCATCTTCAATCTGAAAGGCCAGCCCGATCTTGGCAGCCGCCTGCTCCACGGTCAGCAGCTGACTCTCATCTGCGCCGCCCAAAAGAGCCCCAATACACATGGCGGCCTCGATCAGCGCCCCGGTCTTCAGCTCATGAATGAAATCCAGCCGGTGCTTGTCCATCCCCTGGATGTGCTCCGCCTCCACGTCAACGACCTGGCCGCCAATCATTCCGTAAATCCCCGCCTTTCTGGCCAGAAGAATCAGAGACTTGTGAACAGCCGGATTTGTCCCGTCCGTCTCAAGAGACTGAAGCGCCGTCTCAAAGGCGTAATTGAGCAGGGCGTCGCCCGCCAGAACTCCCATGGCCTCTCCAAAGCGGGCGTGCGTTGTTGGCTTCCCCCGGCGCAAGAGATCATTGTCCATAGCCGGCAGATCGTCATGGACCAGGGAATAGGCGTGTATCATCTCAATCGCCGCCATAAAGAAGGGCAGCGCCTGGGGGCTTGTCTGATCAAAGCAGGCGGCGCATTCTCTCATGAGAATGGGACGCAGTCGCTTGCCCGGGCTCATAAGGGCGTAGGACATCGCCTCCATGATTGTCTTCTGATAGCCCTCTTCCCGGGGCAAAAAGCGTCGGATGATCCCCTCCGCCTCCAGAGTCCGCTCTTCCAGTTCCCTACGAACATCCATATCTCGCACCGCTTTCTGCGTCATTTTGACAGGGTCAGATCACTGGTCTGCCCCTGAGCGTCCAGAATCTGTACCTTCCGGTCAACGGCGTCAATCTTGTCGTTAATCGCCTTGATAACCAGGGTTCCCTCCTGATAGGCCGCAAAAGAATCCTCCAGACTGCTGTCCTTATTCTCCAGTCTGGCCAGGATCTGATCCAGATAGTCAAATGACTCCTCAATCGACAGGTCCTCCCATGTCTTTTTTTCTTCTGTCATTCTTCCTCCCCGGGCATATCAGCCCTTGAAACCATCCTTTTTCAGAGAAATTCCGGACACCTCTGCGTCCAGCTGCCCTCTGTGCAGATAGATATGGATAAAATCACCCACTTTAAGCTTCCCTGCGTCTTCGACCCGTCTTCCCGCCTTATCCTGCACATAGGAGAAGCCGGAGGCCAGCTTTCTGACCGGCGACAATCCGTCCAGCCGTTCCGCTGCGACCGCTAAGAGCTGCTTCTTCTGCTCCAGTCTTCGATCCATATCCTGGCAAAGACGCTGCCTTGCCCGCAGAACCTCCTCCCTCGTCAGAGAAATTCGCCTGCTGGGATGGGCCTGGTCCAGTCGATGTCTGGCTCCATCCAGACGCCCTCTTAAATTTCGGATCATCTCCTGCGGAGAAGCCGTTTCCAACCGGTGCTCGATGTCGGCCAGACGATTTCTGAATGTATTGAGCCGGTACTGCATGGCGGATGCTATACGCTCTCTTTTCGAGCGCAGGTCTTTTTGCAGGCTCGCGTAGTCAAAAACAGCCAGTTCCGCCGCGGCCGACGGCGTCGGCGCTCTCAAATCCGCCACAAAATCGGCGATCGTGGTGTCTGTCTCATGTCCGACAGCGGAGATCAGCGGGGTCCTGCAGTCAAAAATCGCCCTGGCCACAGACTCCTCGTTAAAGGCCCAGAGGTCTTCCATAGAGCCTCCGCCGCGGCCGACAATCAGAAGATCCATCCCCATGGCGTCCAGGGTCTGAATCCCCCGGACAATGGAGGCAACCGCCTTCTCTCCCTGTACCAGGGCAGGGTAGAGGACGATTTCAATGCCCGGATACCTTCTCTTGGAGACCTGAATAATATCGCGGATGGCTGCCCCCGTGGGAGCGGTCACGATACCGATTTTAGTCGCGTATCTGGGGATTTGCTTCTTATAGGAGGCGTCGAACATCCCCATCTCAGACAGCTGCTTCTTGAGGGCCTCGAAGCGCACATAGAGATCTCCCAGTCCCTCCTTTTCAATCTGAGAGGCGATCAGCTTATAGGAGCCCCCCTTCTCATAGACCTGAACCGTCCCGCTGACGACGACCTGATCTCCCTCCCGCATGGCAAAGGTCAGACCGGAGGATCGCTGACTCCTCCACATAGCCGCGCCTAAGACACCGGAACTGTCCTTGAGACTGAAATAAATATGTCCCGACTTGTGATAGATCAGATTGGACACCTCACCCTTGACACGGATCCGGCGCAGGAGGAAATCCTCCTGAAAGAGGCCCGCGATATAGTGATTAACTTGTTCGACAGTATAGGTTTGACCGCTCATGAGATTTTTGCCAGAACCCCGTTGACGAAAGCGGGGGATTTATCCGTTCCATAGCGCTTTGCCAGCTCGACCGCCTCGTTGATGGCGATGCCGGAGGGCAGATTTTCAAACTTCATTTCATAGACCGCCAGCCGAAGCAGAGTCAGGTCCACCTTGGTCAGGCGGCTCAGCTTCCAGCCCTCAGAGGACTCCTCGATGATCCGGTCAATCTCCGGCAAGTGTCCGGCCGCGCCCAGGCATTTTGCTGTGATCTCCGGCCAGGACGCCTGGTCCAGCCGGATGACGGCCTTCTGATCCTCCTCCTCGGTCAAATCGTCTATTTCAAGCTCGGTATGATCGGTGAAGTAGAAATTCAGCTGATCCTGCATCTGATCTGCCGGACAGAAATTAAGGACAAAGAGAATGCGAAATGCGGTTTCACGAATCTGACGCCTTATCATGGTCTTCTTCTCCATCTTCTGACTCTGTTGCCGCGCGGCTTATCCCTCCTCTGAGAGAAAAGCCGCGGGGCAATCCCTCTACAACAAAGAAAAAGGTGCCTGCTGTACAGACACCTGAATGATACAACAGATAGATTGTCTGTCCCTATCCCGCTCAAGACAAGCGCACGCCCTCGACGCGCACATTGACCTCAGAGACCTTGAGTCCGGTCATATTCTCGACCGTCGTCTTGATCCGGTCCTGTACCTGGGCACAGACCTTGGGAATCTCATAGCCGAATTCCAGGTTGATAATAATCGCCACCCGAAGCGTATTGTCATCCGCCCTGACCAGGCGGACGGACTTGGACAGCTTGGACGAGGTCGTCTTGGAAATAGAGCCGGCATCCAGATTCCCGCCCAGAGAGACGACACCGTCCACCTCGCAGGCGGCCAGGCCGGCGATAATGGAAAAGACATCATTGGCCACGTTGACGCCCTCATTGATTGCGAAATGATTCTCAGCCATGCAAAGCCTCCTGCACTCAAAAGACAAAAAGCGGTAAAAACACGATCAAATTAACAAAAATATTATATCAATCCCTCTCCTGCTGCGCAAGCTTGGCGGCCTGATCCGCGGCCATCAGGGCATCTAAAAGCTCCTGAAGATCTCCGTTCAAAATCTTGTCCAGCTTGTACAGAGTCAGATTGATTCGGTGGTCCGTCACCCGACCCTGGGGAAAATTATAGGTTCGAATTTTCTCCGAGCGGTCTCCGCTTCCAATCTGCGCGAGGCGGCGGGCAGAGGCCTCCTCCTGCTGACGCAGCATTTCCATAGTATAGAGCTTGGCCCGCAGCAGGGCAAAGGCCTTGTTCTTGTTCTGCAGCTGGGACTTCTCCGTCTGACTGTAAATGACAATTCCCGTGGGATAGTGGGTCAGCCGTACGGCGGAATCCGTTGTATTGACGCACTGGCCGCCGTTTCCGGAAGCCCGCATCACGTCGATGCGGATGTCCGCCGGATCGATGACCACGTCGACCTCCTGCGCCTCGGGCATAACAGCCACGGTAACTGTCGATGTGTGGATGCGGCCGCCGGATTCTGTAGCGGGGACCCTCTGTACCCGGTGCACGCCGGACTCGTACTTAAGGGTGGAATAGGCTCCCCTTCCCCTAACCATGAAATTGATCTTCTTCATGCCCCCGATTCCGGTCTCCTCAAGCTCCATCACCTCGCATGCCCATCCTCTGGACTCAGCGTAATGGCGGTACATGCGGTAGACCTCCGCCGCGAAGAGGGCCGCCTCATCTCCTCCGGCGCCGCCGCGAATCTCAATGATCACGTTTCTGTCATCATTGCTGTCCTTGGGAAGAAGGAGGACCTTGAGCTGATTTTCCAGTTCCTCCGCCGAAGCTCTGGCCTCGGCCAGTTCTTCCTTGGCCAGTTGGCGCATCTCCTCATCGGATTCCGCGTCAAGCAGCTCCAGAGAATCCTCTATCGACTGTTTCTGCTTTTGATAGGCGCGAAAGGTCTCCACGATCGGGGCCAGCTCGCTCTGTTCTTTCATCAGCTCCGTAAATTTCGCTCCGTCCGAGGCGATATCCGGCTCCGCGATCTGGCGCATAATTTCCTCGTAGCGGGCAACCAGATCTTCTAGCTTGTCAAACATGTATCATCCTTCCTTTCAGAACCCGATCCCTCCCTGAAAGGTCCTGTATGATCTCGATTTCCTCAAAGGGGCCGTCGGACAGCATCTGCCGGACAGCCTGTCCCTGATCGAACGCGATTTCCATCAAGAGCCAGCCTCCTTCTCTCAGGTAATCCGGAGCCTGACCCGCGATTCGCCGGTAGAAGGCGAGTCCGTCTTCATCCCCGTCCAAAGCCATACGGGGCTCGTGATCTCTCACCTCCGGCATCAGATCCTCCAGCTGCCCGGAGGGAATATAGGGGGGATTGGCCGTAATCAGGTCAAAGCTTCCCTCAATCTCCGCAAAGAGGTCTGAGAGGACAAATGCAGCGGATACCCCATTTCTTTTGGCGTTCTCTCTCGCGACAGCCAGAGCCTCGGGCGAGAGATCAGCGGCCAGTCCATGTATCGGGGTTTCCTGTCCCCGGGCGAGCGCGAGAATGGAAATCAGGATGCAGCCGCTTCCGGTACAGAGATCAAGCAGACGGATTTCTCTGTCCGCGTTTGCCTGTCTATTTTTGGCGCTGCCCGATTGAAGCGAGGCAAGAATCGTAAGTCCCTCCTCCACCAGAGTCTCCGTGTCCTGCCGGGGGCAGAGGACATGCTCATTGACCATGAAGTCAAGGCCCATAAAGGCCTGGCTTCCTGTGATCTGCTGGAGGGGAATTCGCTGCGCCCTCCGTCTGACACAGTCACGGTACTTCGCAAACAGGGCCTCTGTCATCTGCTCTCTCCCATCGAGAACAAGATCGATATGTTTTCTTCCACTTGTAAATTCCAGGAGATAGCCCGCGTCCAACGCGAAGTCAGGGACTTTGACCATCCGCAATTGTTCCTGCCCCCAGGCCAGGGCCTCCCGATAGGTCATTGGCATGCTCCTTTACATCTTTATCTGCTTCGCGGTCATTTTACTCTGTACCCCGCAAAGGGTGGTTGTCCAGGTGAAACAAGAGAATGCATTCTCCGTGAACACTCCTCTGTCATATGTCAGAATACTCCCGTACAATCCCCGGCTTCACCGCCTGTGACGGCGGGAGGCCCTTTGAACATTGGAAAGATTCTGTTCCCAGCCCTTTTCAATACAGTTAACGCACTTGTGCTCCGCGCCTGCCGATAAACACGCGCAGATTACGCATTCGAATTCTACTGGTGAAATACAGAAAAAGACTGTGACCCATAGAAAAGATCGGCCGCGATAAGTGGTCGTCTTTCTATTGTCACAGCCTCTCTTGCGATCTGATATCGAATTACTCGCTGATGCCGTACTTCTTGTTGAAGCGGTCGATGCGTCCGCGGGCCTTGGCAGCCTTCTGCTGACCGGTGTAGAAGGGATGGCACTTGGAGCAGATCTCGACGTGAATGTTCTCCTTGGTCGAACCGGTGACGAAGCTGTTGCCGCAGTTGCATGTCACTGTTGCCTGATAATAATCCGGATGAATACCCTGTCTCATACTGATACCTCTTTATCATTGATACGATACGTTGATTCTCTGTTTCATGTCCCTGCAGACATACACGATACTATTTACATCCCGATAAACAGCTTTCTTATATTAGCACGGTCTCTCATCTTTTGCAAGGTATCTCCCAATCACTCTTTTTGCATCTTATCCTTATCCTTAATCGTTTCTTTTACAGATTACGAAAGGGGCTGTAATCAAACGCTCTCCCTTCAATATCTCGCAAATCAGCCAAAATACTGCTGATACATTTGTTCTAAATTTTCGATGGACAGATCCTGGTTGTACAGGAAAGGAGAGGCAATCGTAAAACCCGAAACAAGGGTGGCGTATTTCATACATATCTCAGCTGGAAACCCATTCTTGACTCCGTAAAGATAACCTGAGACAAAAGCGTCTCCCGCGCCGTTACTGTCAACGGGAGAAAATTGCTCCACAATATCCTGAAATATTTCTTTTCCGTCCGGGCTAAAATACTCTGCACCCTTTTTACCATGCGTACAAACAACGAATTGTTTATCCCGAAGAAGAGCACTTACCACCTCCTTCACTTTTTCTTCTGTCTTAAGGACATCCGAACTCATAAAAACGGCATTTGCGAAAGGAAGAAATTCCTGATGCCAGGGATTTATCCCGTCAAAATCATGAATATCCACCCAGATTTTATGTTTATGTTTTTTGAGAATAGGGAATAGATGTTTGACAAATTCACAGATATCTAACAGGATAATATCTGCCTCTTCAATGCTTTTTTCATAGGCAATGATGTCAAAATCCTGTCCAAATTTACCATAGTCCGTATAAATACTAATTCTCTCCCCATTTTTATTCATCAGATTCGTATGTCTTTCCGTGGAAGTCTCATCTTCAATATACTGATAGTTGATACCCTCGGATTCTAAGCTGGCCCGTATCTTTCGACCCGCATCATCATTGGCCAGTTTGGTCAACAAAGTGACATTAAAACCCAATCTATGTAAATTGATAGCTTTCCCGGAAGCCGTTCCACCTAGTACATCACGGCGGGCACTGGCAAAGCAGGTGCCTGCTTTTTTAGGAAAATCCTCTATATCGATAATTGTATCCCAGGAGCTTGTTCCAATAACGAGTGCCTTAAGTTGTTTATGCTTCATATTCCTATAACCATCCATTTAAAATGACTGTCCGGGATTCTGTAACTTTCTACATAAACATCACCCAAACACCTGCGCACCCATATGAAGGTCAAAAAATCGGATGACGCAGAAGCTGCCGGATGAAGTCCTTATTATCCTTGGTGTGGGCAAACATATTGAGCAGATCCTCTGTATTCTCTTCTGCCCGGCGACCGTTAATCCCCCGGTGCATAATACGGGCCGCCTCCATCTCGTCAGCGTCCAGCAGGAGGTCTTCTCTTCTGGTTCCGCTGGCCACAATATCCACCGCAGGGAAAATGCGGCGTTCAGACAGCCTTCTATCCAAAATCAGCTCCATATTGCCGGTCCCCTTGAACTCCTCGTAGACCACATCGTCCATACGGCTGCCGGTATCCACAAGAGCTGTCGCCAGAACAGTCAGACTGCCGCCCTCTCTCATATTGCGGGCCGCTCCGAAGAAGCGCTTTGGCATATAAAGAGCCGCCGTATCCAGTCCTCCGGAAAGAATGCGGCCGGAAGAGGTCACCGTCAGATTATAGGCGCGGGCCAGCCGGGTAATAGAATCCAGGAGAATGATCACGTCCTCTCCCTGTTCCACCAGGCGCTTGGCGCGTTCAATTACCATTTCAGAAACCTTGGTGTGGTGATCCTGCATCTGGTCGAAGGTGGAATAGATGATCTCCACATTGTCACCCACGATGGTCTCCTTCATGTCGGTGACCTCCTCGGGGCGCTCATCGATCAGGAGGATCATCATGTGCATCTCGGGATGGTTCTCCTGCACACTCTTGGCCACTTCCTTGAGCAGGGTCGTCTTGCCTGCCTTGGGCGGAGAGACGATCAGTCCTCTCTGGCCCTTGCCGATTGGGGCAATCAGATCAATGACACGGCTGGCGACCGAACTTCCCTTTCGCTCGAGACGCAGCCGTTCCCTTGGGAAAATCGGCGTCAGATTCTCAAAGGACTGACGGCCCCGCAGCTCCTCCGGATTGCGTCCATTGATACTGTTGATCCGAAGGAGGGCAGCGAACTTATCCGTGGGATTATTTCTCTTCTTAAGCCCCTCGACCCGGTCGCCGGTTTTCATGGCGAAGCGGCGGATCTGAGAGGGAGCCACATAGGCATCGTCCTCTCCTGTCAGGAAATTATCCGTGTGCAAAAAGCCGTATCCATCGGGCATAATCTCTAAAATACCATCGGCCTCGCTGGCGTCAGACATCTGCTCGGCTAGCTGGGGAGAAACGGCATCGCTGACTTCTTCCCTGTGGGGCCTGAAGCTGTGGCCATACTCACTGTAGGATCGGCGCGGCGACTCGTGGTAGGTCTCCTGCCTGTCTCCCCTCGATTCATCCCTGGAGTCGTAGCTCCTGCGCGAATCGGCTGAATCCTGCTCATGGCGGCGGGGCCGATCAAAGGTCTGTTCCTGCTCATGGTGGCGGGGCCGGTCGGAGGTCTGTTCCTGCTCATAGCGGCGGGGCCGGTCGGAGGTCTGTTCCTGTTCATGGTGGCGGGACCGGTCGGAAGTCTGTTCCTGCTCATGGTGGCGGGGCCGGTCAAGCCCCTGTTCATTGTATCTGTGGTAGAAGCCGGAATATCCTCCGTGTCCCGCCGCGTCCGCGGATTCTTCTTCCACTCCCAGGTCCATATGCCTCTTTGGGCGGCGCTGGATCTTCCCGATTTCCTCCCTCGACTGGTCCTCTGACAGCTGGTTCTCTGCCCTTCGAGCAGGAGTCCTCCGCTTTGCGCGCCCGATCCCGGGCGACGGTTGAGAATTCTCCGGATTCCCGCTCTCTCTCTTCTGCTCTTCCGAGCCCGCGCTCTCAGCAACCGCGGTTGTATCAGCGGACAGCTGATCCTCAACCCGCTTCTTCCGGGGTCTTCCTCTCCGCCTGACCGGTTTTACAGCTTCTCCATCGGTCGAAGCGGCATTCTCTGTCCCTGCCGTCTCGCTTCCCGTCGACTTCTCTGTGATCTTTCCTGTCCTCAGCGCTCTCTCCGCCGCCGCGACATCCTCAGTCTCTCTGGCATCTAAAGCCACCATCTCGGCGATCAGATCCGCCTTGCGTCGATTTGTGACGCGCTTGATCCCCCTCTTCTTGGCAATGGCCTTTAAATCGACCAGCTTCAGGGTTTTGTAACGGGCTTCCATAGCACTTGTAGCCATCAGCAACTCCTCAAAAATGAATATTTGATTCAACGAATGATTTCAAAGTGAATTTCATTGTCCAAACGGACCTATATGTGATGAATTCAATACTGGAAGTATATCTTATATATTCTGCGTATGCTATCATTATTTTAAATTTTATGAACAGGCAGGATATTGAGTCGCTTCTTGTAGCCGCAACTGTCTGAGCCATTGCCGGGCGCCAGGCAAGCTAAGCCGGCCGGAAAAGCTTTTGCCATGGCAGGGAAGGATTTCATTTTGACCGAACAGAATCTCCTCTTCAAAATAATGGTTTTGCAATTGATCCACTCCGCTCAGGAGCCCTTGAGCAAGTCGCAGATCACAGACTTTTTCACCGATTTCCGCTACGCGGACTACTTTCGCGTTCAGTCTGTCATCTTTGAACTGCTTGAAAGCCAGATGCTGATCGAGGGTCCCAGATCCACAGTTCACCTCTACAGACTCAGCGAGGAGGGCGAGAGAACTCTTGAGGCCTTCTCGGACCGTATCAGCGAGGCAATCGCCGGAGACATCCGGGCCTATCTCTCATCTCAGGGCAAACGCATCTGCCGGGAGAACTCCCTGACCGCCAATTATGACAGGTCTGTCGGCGGCGGCTATATTGTTCACCTGATTGCCAGAGAGGGAAATCAGGAAATCATCCGTCTCGATTTGCATGTGACCGGGAAAGAACAGGCTGAGGCCCTCTGCTACAACTGGAAAATTCGCTACGATGAAGTCTATATGCAGATCGTAGATCTCCTGCTTCAATAGAGCCGATATTTCTCTCGATACCGCGTCACAAGAAAGCCCGTCAGAAGGATAGCCCCCGTCTCGACCAGGGCCGCAATCATCCAGAGAGAAGTCCCTCCCAAAATAAGCGGCAAAAGCAGCACAAGAACGACCTGCAAAAGGACAGACCTGACCAGGGACAAAATCGCTGACACTTTTCCATTGCCCAGAGCTGTAAAGAGGGCTGAACCGAATATATTGAATCCCATAAAAAGATAAGCGACGCTGTAAATTCTCATCCCGTGCACGGTCAGCGCGTACAGCTGTGGATTGTAGCCGACGAAAATCCCAGCCAGAAGACCGGCGCTGAGTTCCGCCAGAAGCGTCAGAATCAGACTGGCCCCTGCGAGGAGAGACAGACTGCGCCGAAAGAGATTGCGCAATTCCGCCTGATTCCTGGCTCCATACTGGTAACTGATGATTGGAGAAACGCCCATGGCGTAGCCAAAGAAAATGCCCACAAAAATGAAATTGACGTACATAATCACACCGTAAGCCGCAATTCCATTGGTCCCCATGTAGCAAAGGAGCTGTCTATTGTAGAGCATGCCGATAAAGGAGGCGGCGGCGTTGGACAAGAACTCACTGGAGCCGTTGGTACAGGTTTTCACCAGAGCCCAGGGCATCCAGCCTGTCTTTCCCAATCGCAGCGGAGTCTTATTGGGCAGAATAAAAAAGACCAGAGGAACCAGCCCTCCCACTAGTTCGCTGCCCACGGTTGCCCAGGCAGCCCCTGCCAGCCCGAGGCCAAATCCTGCCACAAAGACATAATCGAGGATCATGTTCGTCACGCCGGCGATTACCGTGATCCAAAAGCCCATGCGGGGGCGTTCCGCGGCGATCAGAAAGCTCTGAAAAAAGTGCTGCAGCATGAAGGCGGTCATGCTGACCATACTGATCCTGGCATAGAGAACGCCATAGGGAAGCAGTTCCTCCGAAGCTCCCAGAAGCACTGCCGCCTGCGGGGCAAACAGGTATCCCAGCAAAGAGAGAAGGATCCCCAGGACCATAAGAGTATAGGTTGTCAGAGAAAAAATCTCCTTTGCCTGTCTCTCCTCCTTTTGTCCCAGCTTCAGAGAGACCAGGGCGACGCCACCTGTACCGAACATAAAGCCCACTGCAGCGATCAACATCAGAAGGGGCATCACCAGATTCAGAGCCGCAAAGGCAACTTCTCCGGCGTAATTGGACACAAAAAAGCCGTCCACAATGCCGTAAATGGACGTGAAAATCATGGTCAAAATGGAGTGGCTGGTGAAACGCAAAAGCTTCCTGTCATCAAAATGATCCGCCAGACTGATTGCCTTTCTGTCGGCCATATCCTGCTCCTTTTCACACGGAATATTTCATATCGGCAAGCCTGTATCGCACGTGTTTTCAGCGCGTGTTCTCAGCATATGTTCTCTTCGCCTCTTTCTATCTCTTTCTCACCGAACAGCCAAAGGTCCCCAGTTCCTGCCCCAGATCATAATAACTCCCGTGACTGTAAACAATCGGATCCGCCTTTTCCAGGCAGAACTTGCCCCTCTCATCCATATATCTGCTGTCGGCATGAATCCGCAGGATGTCCGCAAGAAACATGGAGTGGCTCCCCAGCGCTATCTCCTGGCGAACCCTGCACTCCATATTGACCGGGCTCTCCGCGATCATGGGACAGCTGATCAATTCCGCCTCCTCTTTCGTGAGATCACAGCGCTGAAATTTATCCAGGTCTTTCCCCGAGGTCACCCCGCAGAAATCCGTAGCTCGCATCAACTCACGGGTCGTTAGATTCACTGTGAAAACGCCGCTCTCCTGAATCATCAGATAGGAGTGACGGGAGGGGCGGATCGAAATTGACAGCATGGGAGGATTGGTATTGATGGTTCCTGTCCAGGCCACAGTCAGAATATTATCCTCTCCCGCCTTGTTTCTGCAGCTGACCATCACGACCGGAAGGGGATAGAGCATATTGCCCGGCTTCCAGGATTCTTTCTTCATTCCTCTCTCCATTCCTCTTCCCATTCCTTTCTCTTCAGATGGACCGATAGTGAATCGCCTCAATCATCTGCGGCACTACCTGCTTCTTTCTGGATACAACTCCAGGGAGGATCGCGGAATCCTCTGCCATCCGATCTTCTCCATAAGCGTCAAGGACGATATCCCGGCTGTCCGTCCCCGCATAGAGCAGCTCGGTGCTCTGCTCCAAAATATTTGTCAGCATGACGAAGATCATATGCAGATTTTTCTCCACAATGACCGTCTCCATGTACTTGAGCAGTTTTCCCTTGATTGCTGCCAGCTGTTTGGCGGAGACACTAGACACCTGGGAGACACCGAAATTGACATCCCCCGCGGTGAAGGTCTTAAAATCCGTGAACATGATCTCCTCCGTAGACTTGTTCCTGAAGTTGCTCCCCGCCTCGAACATGGCCATTGCGTGCTCTTCAATGTCAATATCCGCAATCTCTGCCAGGGTTCTCGCCGCGGCCTCGTCATAGGGTGTGCAGGTGGGGGAACGGAACATCAGTGTGTCCGAGAGGATGGCCGAACACATCAGGCCCGCGATCTTCTTGGGAATCTCGATCTTTTTTTCCTGATACATCTGATAAATAATGGAGCAGGAGCAGCCCAGGGGCTGATTGCGAAAGACAATAGGACTGATCGTCTCCAGGCTTCCAAGCCGGTGATGATCGATGATTTCCAGAATATCCGCGTCCTCAATCCCGTCCACCGCCTGATTCTTTTCATTGTGGTCGACCAGGATCACCTTTTTCTTCTGCTTGGACAAGAGGATCCTGCGGGAAAACATCGCCACATAGTGCATCTGTTCGTCAACAATCGGGAAATCCCTGTGCCGGATCTTGTTGAGCCGGTCCGTCACATCCTCCAAATAGTCATCCATCCCAAACCAGATCAGATTCTTGCTCATCGTCATGAACTGGCGGATCGGCATGGCCTGATGAATCAGGCGGGCCGTCGTGAAGATATCATAGGTCGTAGAGATAATCACGATATCCTTCTCCCTGGCCATGGCAATAATAGAGTCCTCCACGCTGTTCACCCCGCAGATGATCAAGCAGGAGGGATTCTCATTGATGGCAATCACCTGTCTCTCCCAGGCATTTCCCGTAATTACCATGTCATTGGCGGCGATCTCCCGCCGCATATTGTCCCGGTCGCCGGATCCGATCACGACCTTGCCCCTGTGAAAGACACCGTGGTCATTGCCGGTCCAGAGCTTCCCGTCCAGGGTCTCTACAACATTTGCGTAGGAGGTGCGGGAGCTACTCATCGTCTCGTTGTCATAGACATTCATGTAGGATCTGGCAATGTCATCAGAAGTGATGATCCCCTCCACCTGGCCTTTGTCATTGACAATCGGAAGCGTAACCACATTCAGCTCGCGCATCTGCTCCCAGGCCCTTCGCAGAGAGTAGCTGCCCTTAACGCCCGGCGTGTATTTAAGGGCCAGATCCTTAATCTGGGCGCTGACATCAAATACCGTTTCCGGCTCCTCACACTGGAAGGTTTTTAAGACATAGCGAGTCTCCTCGTTCATCTCTCCCGCCTTCTTGGGTACATATGTCCCCTTATCTGTCATATTCTTGAAATTAGCATAGGCAATTGCCGAGCATATGGCGTCCGTATCCGGATTCTTATGTCCCAGCACCCAAATCAGATCATCACGATTCATCTTTTCTCCTCAGGCACTTTATTATCTAAAAGAAAAATGCAGCAAAACTGCTGCATTTCCCCTCGATATCATCATCAGAATATTCCAAACAGTTTCAGCAGAATCACAAGCAGAGCGACAAAATCAACAGCGGCGAAGGTCGAAACCAGCGCAAAGCGTTTCCTGAGTGAAGTTGCTCTCGAATCAGCCTCTTTTAACTCCTCTTCCCTATGATCCAGTTCCTTCAGAAGGGCCTGAATATTTCGATAGGATTGGACGTTTTCCTTGTGCACCTTATTTGCAATGTCGGATTTGACTCCGTCAAGTCCTCCATTCATGCTGGCGATCGCCTCTGTCAGCTCATCCGACATCATCTTTACGGTGTCATCCAGCTTGGACCGCATCCCCAGCATCTGCCCGTCCATATCCCGGGTCATCTGCGTCACCTGACTTCCCATGTCCTGGGTCAGCTGATTCAGCTGTTGATCCATATTCTGGGCCAGCTGGCTCACCTGATCTCCCATGTCCTGGGTCAGCTGGTTCACCTGCTGATCTATCCCGCTCGTCATCTGCTGAAACTGCCCTGTCACAGACGACTGCATCTGACTCAGCTGATCTCCCATATTCTGGGTCAGCTGGCTCATCTGCCGGTCCATCCCGCTCGTCATCTGCTGAAACTGTCCTGTCACAGATGACTGCATCTGACTCACCTGATCTCCCATATTCCGGGTCATCCGGCTCATCTGCTGATCCATCCCGCTTGTCATCTGCTGAAGCTGTCCTGTCACAGACGACTGCATCTGGCTCATCTGATCCCTGAGAAAGGCATCCTGATCAGCCCTGCTCTCCTCTGTCTGCTTCAGGGAATCCGAAAGCTTCTGATTGAGAGCTCCCATATCGCCGGACAGCTTGCTGAGAACCCGGTCAACCTGATCCTCGACATCTCCGGCGATGCTGTCCGCCTCTTCCTTCTTCTCAGAAATCAGTTGATTCAGGCGGGATTTCTCCTCCTCCTTGACCCGGACAATCGCATCCAGCTCCCGGACCTGGTTCTGCCTGGACAGGATCAGATTCTGCAGCTGTGTCGCCTTCTGGCGGAAGGAGTCAATCTCAGCCAGAAAAGCCATATCCTCACTGCTGAACTGCTCTTCGGCCGAATCGACCTCCTCGTCATCAGGCCGATCGAAGTTCTCCTCTTCAGACGGATTGGTCTCCTCGTCTTGAAGTTGATCCCTGTCCGCGTCGCCAAAGCGATCGATATCCGCATCATTTGGCAGAATATTGAATTTGATCTCTGAAGTCTCTGGCATAATGGCTACATCCTTTCGTAACATATGGATCATTCTATCATCACTGGAAAATCTTGACAAGATAAACAGCCCCCGGGCCTAAGCTCGGGGACTGTTTATCAGGTCATATGAGAGCCTCATACTCTTTGATTCGAGGTGATCCTCTTTGGAATTTGAAGTGACTCTTTTTGGAATCAGTCTTCCGACTTTTTGTAGAGGTTCACCAGCTTCTGAAGGTGTTCATACTTATCTCTCGCATCCTGCTCGGACTTGGCGAAGAGTTCGGCTGCCTTCTGCGGGTCGAACTTCTGCAGGGCCGCGTATCTGTTCTCACCAAGAAGGAATTCCTTATAGTCTCCGCTGGGCTGCTTGGAATCAAGAGAGAACTTGCTGTCAGCCTGGGGATTGAAGCGGAAGTTGAACCAGTAACCGGACTGAACTGCCAGCTTCTCCTCTGTCTGCGCCTTGCTCATACCCTTCTTGATACCGTGGTTAATGCAGGGCGCGTAGGCGATGATCAGAGAGGGACCCGGATAAGCCTCTGCCTCGGCAATTGCCTTGACCGTCTGCTGCATGTCGGCGCCCTGAGAGATCTGAGCAACGTACACATAGCCATAGCTCATGGCAATGGACGCAAGATCCTTCTTCTTAGTCTCCTTACCGCCGGCAGCGAACTGGGCAACCGCGCCGATCGGTGTTGACTTGGAGGACTGACCGCCCGTATTGGAGTAAACCTCCGTATCGTAAACCATGACGTTGATATCCTTGCCGGATGCCAGGATGTGGTCAACACCACCGAAGCCGATATCATAGGCCCAGCCGTCACCGCCGAATACCCACTGGGATTTCTTGGCCAGGAAACTCTTCTCGTCAAGGATCTCCTTTGCGGCTTCAGATCCCTCCTTCTCAAGCTCGGCAATCAGGATATCGGTCGCGGCGCCATTTGTTGCGCCGACACGGAAGGTCTCCTTCCAGACTGCGATCGCATCCTTCAAGCCTGCGGAAGCAGTGGTCTTCTCCAGGGCATCCAGCTTGTTCTTAAGCTTGTCGCGCATAGCGTTCTGAGCCAGGAGCATGCCGTAACCGAACTCGGCCGCATCCTCAAAGAGGGAGTTGGACCATGCGGGTCCGTGTCCCTTGGCATCTACCGTATAGGGCGTAGAGGGTGAAGAGTTGCCCCAGATGGAAGAACATCCGGTCGCATTGGCAATGTACATGCGATCGCCAAAGAGCTGAGTGATCAGCTTGGCATAAGGGGTTTCTCCGCAGCCTGCACAAGCGCCTGAGAACTCAAGCAGGGGCTGCTTGTACTGGGAACCCTTGACCGTATTGGGCTTGAACTTCTCGACAACATCATTCTTAATGGGAAGTTCAACTGCATAGTCGAAGTACTTCTGCTCGCCCTCGTTCTCCTCGAAGTTCTGCATGGTCAGAGCCTTGTTGCCCTTCATGCCGGGACATACATTAGCGCAGGAGCCGCATCCCGTACAGTCATAAGCGGATACGACAACAGCGTACTTGTAATCGGTGGGTCTGAGATCCTTAGCTGCAAAGCCCTCGGGAGCATTGGCAAGCTCCTCATCGGTCAGGGCAACCGTGCGGATTGCCGCATGGGGGCAGACGTAAGAGCAGAAACCGCATCCGATACAGTTGTCTGAATTCCACACGGGAACATCGGTTGCGACACCGCGCTTCTCGTAAGCTGCCGTCCCGTTCGGAGTGGAACCGTCCTGATAGGGAAGAACGTCAGATACAGCAAGCCTGTTGCCGGTCTGTGCATTGACCTTCTGCTGGATATTCTTGACAAAGGCGATGGCGTCTGCGCGTCCGGTTGAGGGGACGGCAGCCTCAAGGTCATCATCTTTGGCATCCTTCCAGGAGGCGGGAACATTTACCTTGTGGTAAGCGGTTGCGCCGGCGTCGATGGCATCCCAGTTCATCTTAACAACGTTATCACCCTTCTTGGCGTAAGATGCCTTAGCCGCATCCTTCATGAGCTTCAGTACCTGCTCCTCGGGAATCAGCTTGGTCAAAGAGAAGAAAGCGGACTGGAGAACGGTGTTAATCCGTCTTCCAAGGCCAATCTCCTTACCGATCTTTACACCATCGATGATGTAGAAGTTGATATCATTCTCGGCGATGAAGCGCTTTACCTGTCCGGGAAGCTTCTCATCTAACTCATCCTCGGTCCACTGGGTGTTGAAGAGGAAGGTGCCGCCGGGAACCAGATCCTGAACCATGGGATACTTGTAGATATATGCCTGGCAGTGGCATGCTACGAAGTTAGCCTGGCTGATCAGATAGGTCGAACGGATGGGGGTATGACCGAATCTCAGGTGAGACACGGTAACGCCTCCGGACTTCTTGGAATCATAGTCGAAGTAAGCCTGGGCATACATATCGGTGTTATCGCCGATGATCTTGATGGAGTTCTTGTTGGCTCCGACGGTTCCGTCTGCGCCAAGTCCCCAGAACTTGCAGTTGGTAGTCCCCTTGGGAGTGGTAACCGGATTCTCATGAACATCGAGAGAGAGGTGGGTTACATCATCCTTGATGCCAATCGTGAATTCCTTCTTCTCGTCATTCTTGAATACGGAAATGATCTGGCCGGGCGTGGTGTCCTTGGAGCCAAGACCATAGCGGCCGCCGAAGACGGGAACCTGATCGAACTTGCTGCCTCGCAGGGCCGCAACAACATCGAGGAAGAGAGGCTCGCCAAGAGCGCCGGGCTCCTTGGTGCGGTCAAGAACATTGATCCTCTTGACTGTGTCGGGAATTGCCTCAATCAACTTCTCTGCAACGAAAGGACGATAGAGACGAACCTTGACAACACCGACCTTCTCGCCGCGGGCCATCAAAAAGTCAATGGTCTCATCGATAGTCTCACAGACAGAGCCCATGGCAATGATAACAGACTCGGCATCAGGAGCGCCATAGTAGTTAAAGAGACCATAGTTGGTTCCAAGCTTCTGGTTCACCAGATCCATGTAGTGCTCCACAATCGCGGGCATATCATCATAAGCCTGGTTGGATGCCTCACGGGTCTGGAAGAAGATATCGGGGTTCTGTGCGGACCCCATCTCACGGGGATGTGTGGGATTAAGCGCATTCTGACGGAAGGCCTTTAAGGCATCCTGGTCAACGAAATCCTTGAGGTCCTCGTAGTCCCAGGTCTCGATTTTCTGGATCTCATGGGAGGTGCGGAAGCCATCGAAGAAATTGATGAAGGGAAGACGTCCCTTCAGGGCAGCGGCGTGCGCTACAGGCGTCAGGTCCATAACCTCCTGTACAGACGACTCACAGAGCATGCAGACACCTGTCTGACGGGCGGCGTATACATCGGAATGATCTCCGAAAATGCTCAGTGCGTGAGAAGCGATGGCCCTGGCAGACACATCGAAGACGCCCGGCAGTCTCTCACCAGCGATCTTGTAGAGGTTGGGGATCATCAGCAGAAGACCCTGAGACGCGGTATAGGTCGTGGTGAGGGCGCCTGCGGCGAGAGAACCGTGGACGGCACCGGCAGCGCCGGCCTCGGACTGCATCTCGGTGATCTGTACGACCTGGCCAAAGAGGTTCTTGCGCCCCTGGTTGGCCCACTCATCGGTTGCCTCAGGCATCACTGACGAGGGGGTGATGGGATACATAGCCGCTACATCGGTAAATGCATAAGAAGCATGTGCCGCTGCATGGTTACCATCCATGGTTTTCATAGTTCTTTTCATGTTGGTTCCTCCTAATAGATTTGCGTAACATCCTAGTAGCCGTCTGCCACACGGCCCCATCAAACGTTATAGATAAAGTGTAGGGTCTTTATCATGGAAAATCAACAAATTTCCCCTGAATCTCTGTTTTTAATTGTAAACATCGTCGAAGATCGCTTATTAAGCACCGACAGGTTTCCTTCTGCGCTCCCCCTGCTCTCCTGGCAAAAGCGGGGCAAATCGTGTACACTTGACCAGAACTCTGGCAATGGGCCCATGTCATCTGTGAACGTATTCTGACGCCCATACCATTCATACACTAATCTAAGACAAGGAAGAACAAGCATGATCCAGGCAGTCAACGTATCTCTTCGTTTCGGCAAGAAGGCCCTCTTTGAAGATGTGAATGTCAAATTCACCGAGGGGAATTGTTATGGTCTGATCGGCGCCAACGGAGCCGGCAAGTCCACCTTTCTCCGCATCCTCTCCGGCGCTCTGGAGCCGACCACGGGCGACATTGTCATCAGTCCCGGTCAGAGACTGTCCGTCCTGGAGCAGGATCATTTTAAATACGACGATTACACAGTCCTTGACACGGTCATCTCCGGCAATGCCCGCCTCTATGAGATTATGAAGGAAAAGGACGCCATTTACGCCAAGCCCGATTTCTCAGATGAGGATGGCGTCAAGGCGGCGGAGCTGGAAGCCGAGTTCGCCGAGATGGACGGCTGGAACGCGGAATCCGACGCCCAGACCCTGCTCAACGGCCTCTCTGTTGACCCGGACTGGCACTACGCTGTCATGAAAGATGTCCCCACAGACATCAAGGTCAAGATCCTTCTGGCACGCGCTCTCTTCGGAAACCCTGACATCCTCATCTTAGACGAGCCGACCAACCATCTGGATCTGGACGCCATCGCCTGGCTGGAGGAGTTCTTAATCAACTTTGAAAACACAATCATTGTGGTTTCCCATGACCGCTATTTCCTGAACAAGGTCTGCACCCACACTGCCGACATTGACTATGGAAAGATCCAGCTCTACGCCGGCAACTACGACTTCTGGTACGAGTCCTCTCAGCTGATCATGAAGCAGCGCAAGGAGGCCAACAAGAAGAAGGAGGAGCAGATCAAGGAGCTCAAGGAGTTCATCTCCCGCTTCGCGGCCAATGCCTCCAAGTCCAAGCAGGCAACCTCCCGCAAGAAGGCGTTGGAAAAGATTGAGCTGGACGATATCCGTCCCTCCTCCCGCAAGTATCCCTACATTGACTTCCGCCCCAAGAGGGAGATCGGAAATGAAGTTCTCTCCGTGGAGAACCTGACCAAGACCATCGATGGAGAACTGCTCTTAGATCATTTGACCTTTAACCTCAATTCCACCGACAAGGTCGCCCTGGTAGGCTCGAACGAGGCTGCCAAGTCCGTCCTCTTCCAGATTCTGGCCGGCCAGATGGAGCCCGATGAGGGGAGCTACAAGTGGGGCATCACCACCTCTCAGTCCTACTTCCCCAAGGACAACAGCAAGATTTTTGACAACGACATGATCATCGCCGACTGGCTGACCCAGTTCTCCGAGATCAAGGACGCCACCTATGTCCGCGGATTTTTGGGCCGCATGCTCTTTGCCGGCGAAGACGGCAACAAGAAGATGCGGGTCCTCTCCGGAGGTGAGAGAGTTCGTGTTCTCCTCTCCCGCATGATGATCGAGGGCTCCAATGTCCTCATGCTGGACGAGCCCACCGACCACCTGGATATGGAGTCCATCACAGCCTTAAACACCGGACTGACCAAGTTCCCGGGCGTCCTCATTTTCTCTTCCCGCGACCACCAGGTCGTACAGACCACAGCCAACCGCATCATCGAGATCCTGCCGAATGGAACTATTGTCGACAAGGTATCCAGCTACGACGAATATCTGGAGAGCGATGAGATGGCCAGAAAGCGAACCGTCTACTCCACCACGGAAGACGAGGAAGAAGACGATTGAGTCATGCCTGATCCCATTATCTTTCACGTTGACGTCAACTCCGCCTTTCTCTCCTGGACCGCGTCAGACCGCATGGCAAAGGGCATCGACAAGGTAGACCTGCGCGATCTCCCCTCTGCCATCGGAGGCGATCCCAAAACCAGGCATGGCATTATTACCGCCAAGTCCATCCCCGCCAAGCGATACGGAATTGTCACCGGAGAGCCGGTCAGCCAGGCCCTGCGCAAGTGTCCCTCCCTGATCCTCGTCCCCGGCGATTATTCTCTCTACGCCCGGCAATCTCAGGCTCTGATGGACCTTCTGCGCAAATACGCCCCTGCCGTGGATCCCTTTTCCATCGACGAGGCCTTCTGTGATATGACCGGAACCGCCAGCCTCTATGGCGATCCGGTCCTTTTTGCCCACAAGCTCAAGGATGAAATCCGCAGAGATCTGGGCTTCACCGTCAATGTTGGCATTTCCTCCAACCATCTTTTGGCTAAAATGGCCTCTGACTTCACCAAGCCGGACCGGGTTCACACGCTCTGGCCCCGGGAGATTCCCCGGAAAATGTGGCCTCTTCCCGCAGCTGATCTCCTCTTCGTAGGCGAATCTACAGCCCAAAAGCTCAAGAGTCTCGGCATTCTGACCATCGGAGATCTGGCTGGGACACCTGAGGATCTTCTGGTCTCGCACTTTGGAAAGCACGGATCCCAGATGCTCGCCTACGCCAACGGGACGGAACCGTCAGACCTGACTTCCCGTCACAGGAAAAGCAGAGGCTTCTCCAATGAAATCACGATCTCTCATGACCTGGTCGACCGGGAAGAAGCCCGACTCATTCTCCTCTCTCTCTGCGAAACTCTGGCTGCCCGGATCAGGCTTCAGGGGGACAAAATCCGTCTGGTCGGCGTCTACTACAAGGACAGCAGCTTCGTCTCCGCCTCCCGACAGACAAGGTTAAACCGGCCCAGTTCCTCAACACAGACCATCTATGAGACCGCCTTGTCTCTCTTACATGAGCTTTGGGATGGAAGGCCTCTTCGTCTGCTCGGCGTTCGCGGCTCGGAGATTGACAAGGACAGCGGCAGCTATCAGATGGATCTCTTTGATGCCGGAAAGAGCAGGAAACTGGATCAATTAGACGCCGCTGTAGATCAGATTCGGGATAAGTTCGGCGATACCTCCATCAGACGAGCTGTCTTCCTGGGAGCGGATGAAACCGACTTAAAGAGGCGCAGGTCAAATCACAGCAGAAAAAAGCCAGAGGACCCGACCGAGCCGGAAACCCCTTGCCGCTAAAACATGACAAAGGCTGCGCTTAATTTTTAAAGGAGTGTATGGGAGCGGGAATTCTGCCGCCGCGGTTCACGAAATCCGAGCATCCGAAAGTGGATACCGGCTGTACGGGAGCTGTCCCGAGCAGACCTCCCAGTTCCACACTGTCTCCGACGTCTTTGCCGATAACCGGAATCAGACGAACCGCCGTCGTCTTCTGATTGATCATGCCAATTGCCATCTCGTCCGCGATAATCCCGGAAATGGTATCCGCGCTGCTGGCCCCGGGGATGGCAATCATGTCAAGTCCCACAGAGCAGACGCAGGTCATTGCCTCAAGCTTCTCCAGGGTCAAGGCATTGGCCTGTACAGCGTCAATCATTCCCTGATCCTCCGAGACAGGGATAAAGGCCCCGGATAAGCCCCCGACATAGGACGAGGCCATAATGCCGCCCTTTTTGACCTGGTCGTTGAGCAGGGCCAGGGCCGCAGTCGTACCGGGAGCTCCCACCCGTTCCAATCCGATCAGCTCCAGAATATCCGCGACAGAATCCCCGATCGCCGGCGTCGGGGCCAAAGACAGGTCAATGATCCCGAAGGGGATGTTCAGGCGCTTAGAGGCCTCCTTGGCCACCAGCTGCCCCACGCGGGTAATCTTGAAGGCCGTCTTCTTAATCGTCTCACAGAGGATTTCAAAGCTCTCCCCCCTGACAGACTCCAGAGCCGTCTTGACCACACCCGGCCCGGAGACGCCGACGTTAATAATCGCGTCCGCCTCCGTCACTCCATGGAAGGCGCCGGCCATAAAGGGGTTGTCGTCGGGGGCATTGCAGAAGACCACGAGCTTGGCGCACCCCAGAGAATCCTCTTCTTTCGTGTAGACCGCGGTCTCGTGTACGATCTCTCCCATGAGGCGGACAGCGTCCATGTTGATCCCTGTCCTGGTGGAAGCGAGATTCACAGAAGCGCAGACCAGCTCGGTCTCAGCCAGAGCCTGCGGGATCGATCGGATCAGGTTCTCCTCCGCGGCTGTCATCCCCTTGGAGACCAGGGCGGAGTATCCGCCGATGAAATTAATTCCCAGCTGATGAGCCGCCTTATCCAGCGTGTGAGCGATGGTCACAAAATCCTCTGGTCTCTTACAGGCCGCGGCGCCCACCAGAGCGATGGGGGTGACGGAAACCCTCTTGTTGACGATGGGGATCCCATACTCCCGTTCTATCTGACCTCCTACCTTGACCAGATCCCGTGCGACGCTGGTCAGCTTGCTGTAAATCTTCTCATTGACAGAATCTAAATCAGAATCAATGCAGTCGAGAAGGCTGATGCCGATGGTAATGGTACGGACGTCCAGGTTCTCCTCTTCTACCATGTGATTTGTCTCAAGAACCTCATACTGGCTAATCATTGCATATCCTCATATCATTTCCTATTGTCACGCGCGATTTCTTCTTGTTGTCACGCGCGCTGTCTTAGCCCGCTTTTCGGGAGCGGATGAACTGGTCTCCTCTGACACGATCAATCAAACGCGGTGCATCATCTCAAAGATCTCTTCCTTCTGGCACTTGATCTGCACTCCCTTATCCCTGCCGATCTGATCCAGACTCTTCTGCACATCTTCAAGCTGCAGAAGAGCACGGTCAAAGTCAACGATCATCATCATGTTGAAGTAGCCGTTTACAATGGTCTGGGAAATGTCTAAGATATTGATCTGCTCCTGAGCCAAATAGGTGCAGACCGCGGCGATAATGCCCACCGTATCCTTGCCGACAACAGTAATAATTACTTTGGTCTTCTCCATATGCTTCTCCTTTATTCGATCCTTTCTTCCTGTATTCAGACAACAACCCTCACGGAGGGACGATCTCTGTGGGCTACCGTAATCGGAAAGTCGCTGCCCTGATAGGGATTATCTCCCAGCGTCACCTCCAGACGAACTGTCTCGTAGGCCAGTTCTTCCAGATTGTTCTCATGCGAGAGATGACCCAGCAGAATATGCTTGATCTTGTCATGCAAAAGCCGCCCCAGAAGCTGCCCCGAGGATTCGTTGGACAGGTGTCCCCGAGATCCCAGGATTCTCTGCTTGAGAGGATAGGGATAGGGCCCGACCTCCAGCATTTTCACATCGTGGTTGGCCTCCAGAAGCATGGCGTCCATTCCCTTAAGGCGCTCTATCGTATAGTCGTCATAGGCGCCGAGATCGGTGCAGACGGCGACCCTCTTGTCCCCATCTCCTGTCCTTTGCCGCATGGTATAAGCCACGGGATCCGCCGCGTCATGAGAGATATGCATGGGACAGATCTCCATATCTCCGATTGTAAATGTCTGGTCCGGTCGAATCACATGATAGAGCGATGGGTCAATGGTTCCCAGACTCCGCTTTGTGGCAACGGCGTCTATTGTCCCCTGGGTGGCATAGATCGGCAGGTGATACTTCCGGGCCAGAACACCCAGTCCGCTGATGTGATCAGAGTGTTCATGCGTCAGCAGGATCGCGTCCATATCGGAGCTGGTCATATCAAAAGAGTTAAGGCCCGCCTCGATCTGTTTGGCGCTGATCCCGGCGTCTATCATCACATGACTCTGATCTGTCCCGACACACACACAATTTCCGCTGCTGCCGCTCCTCACACTAAATAATTCCATCACCTAAAATACTCCGAATCTGCCGATAGGATTCTTCCACACTTCCGCTGTTGTCAATCACATGTGTACAGTTCCTTCGAAAAAGCTCCTCAGATAACTGGGAGGCGAAAATCGCATTGATCTTCTCATCACTGTAGCTGCGCGACTTTCTCAATCGCTCCCTGCGATGTCCCTCATCCGCGTAAATATACCATAGTTCATCACAGATCTTTTTGTAACCGTCCT
Organism: Shuttleworthella sp. MSX8B; assembly: GCF_000524295.1. Lineage (NCBI taxonomy): Bacteria > Bacillati > Bacillota > Clostridia > Lachnospirales > Lachnospiraceae > Shuttleworthella > Shuttleworthella sp. MSX8B. The sequence continues at coordinate 30,291 of NZ_JAQT01000015.1, read as the reverse complement.
CAATCAGAAGCGCCGCTTCCACAACGAAGTAGGGGTTTCTTCCTTCCTTTTCCCTGTCGGCAATCTGCCGAATCACCTCTGCCTTGACCGCAGGGTGAATCAAATCATTCATCCGCGCGCGCAGGGTGGGATCTTTGAAAATCAGCTCCGCCGCCCTTGTCCGGATCAATCCTCCCTCCGGGTCAAAGGTATTTTTCCCGCGAAAAAGCTCCTGGAGCCTGCCGTGCAGGTCTGTTCCCGGCCTGATCAGCTCCTGGGCCAGCTCATCGGTTCGGACGACACAGGCCCCGTATTTCTCCTCAAGATATGCCAATATCAGGCTTTTCCCCGCTCCGACGCCGCCGGTGACCCCAATCACTTTCAATCTAAATCACTCTCCATCCAAGTCACTCTCCATATTCGATTTGTCCCGGCCCTTCAGGCACGGACAGAGTCAACCGCTCATGACAGACAATGGAAGCTTTATTTGGCATCATACCAGTTCCTGCCGCTGTGCGTGTCAATTTCCAGCTCGACGGAGAGCTGAGCGGCTCCCCTCATCTCCTGATCCAGGATTTCTCTGACCTCTTGCTCTTCCTGTTCGAAGGTTTCAACCAGGAGCTCATCGTGAACCGTCAGAATCAGGCGCGACCGCAATCCCTCTTTGGCAAGACGATCGTGAACCCGAGCCATGGCAATCTTGATAATATCCGCCGCCGTCCCCTGAACAGGCGCATTCATGGCAACTCGCTCTCCGAACTGCCGCTGCATGAAATTGGAATTCTTCAACTCGGGAACAGGCCTGCGTCTCCCAAAGAGAGTGACCGCGTAGCCCTCCTTCCTGGCAAATTCCACAAGGCCATCCAGATAGTCATGCAGCCTGGGATAGGCGGTAAAATATCCGTCGATATACTCCTGGGCTTCCTCTCTGGAAATCCCCAGATCCTTGGCCAGACCGAAGGCCGAGATCCCGTAGACAATTCCGAAGTTGACCGCCTTGGCGTTAGACCTCTGTTGATCCGTGACCTCTTCAAAGGGAGTATGGAAAACCAGAGAGGCTGTCGCCCGGTGAATGTCCTTTCCCTGCCGATAGGCCTCGATCAGCTTGGGATCCTGGGACAGATGCGCCAGTACGCGAAGCTCAATCTGCGAGTAATCGGAATCGACAAAGACGCAGCCCTCCATGGCGGGGAAAACCCGGCGGATCTCCTTGCCGAGCTCCATGCGTATGGGGATATTCTGCAAATTAGGCTCCGTCGAGGAGAGACGTCCGGTGGCCGTCACTGTCTGCTGGAAAGAACTGTGTATCCGACCATCGTCCGCAATCACCTTGGCCAGTCCATCCGCGTACGTCGACTTGAGCTTTGTCAGCTGGCGAAACTCCAGGACATCTCTCACAATCTGATAATTGACAGCCAGAGGGTCTAAAACATCCGCGGCAGTGGAATAGCCCGTCTTGGTCTTTCTGGCGCCGGGCAGCCCCAACTGACCAAAGAGAACCTCTCCCAACTGCTTTGGAGAATTGATGTTAAAGGTCTCTCCCGCCTCCCGGCAGATACCCTCCTCCAGCTCCTTGATACGGCCGATTAGCTGATCTCCATAGCTCTTAAGGGCCTCTTTTTCAACCGCGATTCCTGCCGTCTCCATGTCGTAGAGCGTATAGACTAAGGGAAGCTCTACTTCTTCATAGAGAGCGCGCATCCCCTGCTCCTCCAGACGCTTTAATAGCTTCTGAGGGGCCCTGGAGGCAACATAGGCCTGATAGCAGGCATAATGCATCCGATGCTCTACCTCCTCAGGATCCTCCCAGATCTGGTCCGCCTTCTTCTTTCCAAAGAATTCAGAATAGGATGGAATGCTCAGGGCAAGCTGGTCTCTCGCGATATCCTCTGTCGGATAAGAGGAGGACAGAGGATCTAAAAGATAGGCCGCCACCTGCAGGTCAAAGGACCTGCCGCGGTCTGAAAAGCTAAGCTGTGACAGCGCCTCTTTTAAGTCCAAAAAAGCAAGGTTTTTCCCCGCGTCCGCGAGAGCCTGCAGTCCGCGCCGCAGGTCAGTGGATTGGATCAGGTCCCCGGAGCCATCATCCGCTTCAGAACCAAACAGGCTCAGCTGCCTGGCCTCTGTATCCGCTTCCGCAAAAAACGCCTTCCCCTCGAAGGAGATGGCAAGCGCCCGGATCTGCCCGGCCCTGGCGGCCGAGTGATCCTTGAGAAAGAGTCCTGCCCCGATCCATGTCTCCTGGCTTTGCCCGGCCCTTTCAATCATCTCCTCAAAGGCCGTTCTCGATGTCAGATGAGAAAATCGACTGGTCAGATCCTTCTCTTCCCTGTCAACAGACTCCTTGTCAAATCGGAGAAGGATATTCTTAAATCCCCAGTCCTTACAGAGACGATAGGCGTCATCTGTGAAGATATTCCCTATCTGAGCCGCTGCCAGATCATAGTCGATTTTTGCGTGAACATCGATCGTTGCCAGTGTCTTACTGAGTCTGGCCTGGTCCCAGAAGTCAACAATGTTCCTGGCGGCTCTGGGCGGTTTCAAGTCCTGGGCGTGCTCGTGAGCGGCCTCAATGGAACCATAGGCCGCGATGATATCGGTCGCCGTCTTCTCTCCGATCCCGGGAACTCCCGGGATATTATCTGCCGTATCTCCCCAGAGGGCCTTCACATCGATGAACTCGGTTGGACTGACCTGATAGGTCTCCCTGACATCTTTGGCATAATAGCTCTCGGTCTCCGTGCCGCCCTTTTTGGTCTTCGGAATCATAATCTTGACCTTGTCCGTAGCCAGCTGCAAGAGATCGCGATCCCCGGACAGAATTGTCACATCCATCCCGGCAGCTTCTCCAATTTTTGACATGGTCCCCAGCAGATCATCCGCCTCCAGCCCCTCCTTGGTCACCAGGCATATCCCCATGGCGGCGAGCATCTCCTTTATCATGGGAACCTGCTCCCTTAACTCGGCTGCCATGGGCTTACGGGTCCCCTTGTAGTCGGCAAACATTCGGTGGCGAAAGGTCGGAGCCGACAGGTCAAATGCCACCGTCAGATGATCCGGCTTCTCCTCCTCCATTGTCTTAAAGAGAATATTCAAGAACCCATAGACCGCGTTCGTGTGCTGTCCCTTGCTATTGGTCAGGTCAGGCAATCCGTAAAATGCCCGGTTTAAAATACTGTGACCATCGATGAGGAGAAGCTTGCTCTGCTCTGCCATAGGATACCTCTTGTCTGCAAACAATACTGTTCCTATTATGCCACCAAGCCCCGCCTCCTGCAATCCATGCAGGCTCTGTCAGACAGCTGCCTGTCTGACCCGCTTGCCAGACAGCTGTACCTCTTATGCTTTTTTATCTGTCAGGCAGCTTCCCCGCTGTCCTCCCAGTAATCCCGGTAGTCATCCTCACTGGAAAAAAGCATGTAGCAATTCAGCACATAGCCCATATAGCCCTCATTGGTGTAATATCCCTTCATTCTGTCCTCCTGTCCCTGCAAGATCTGCCATAGCAGCGGAGCCTTCCCGCTTTGCCTTCCTCTTTCGGATGATCTAAGGATAGTCTTTCATATGTACCATTTATGGGATATTTATAAGTCTTCCGTTCAACCTTCTGTTCAAACTGAAAAGGCTGAATTGAAAAAGCAAATTCCATCGTCTCTTTCGAAAGATTGGGTTGATCTTTTCTCCCTATGGAAAAGGGGCTAGGTATTTTCTCCATTCACCGCTATAATAATGAACAGTCGCATGCATATGGCAAACATTCGATTGCGAAAATTCATCTATTATCACCCCGCCCGCAAAATACGGGCACAGATTATGCAGAAAAGGAGTTCCAATGAAAAAATTTCTAACTGAATTCAAGGAGTTCGTTGCCCAGGGCAATGTCATGGACATGGCCATTGGCGTCATCATCGGCGCAGCCTTCAAGGCCATCATTGATTCTCTGGTCAAGGATATCTTAAATCCCCTCATCGCCCTCTTCACCGGCGACGATTTGAGCATGCTCTCCATCAAGATTGCCGGCGCTCAGCTGACCTACGGAAACTTCATCTCCGCTGTCATCAACTTTTTCATCATCGTCCTGATTCTCTTTATCATGATCAAGGCTGTCGCCAAGGCCAAGAATATTACGGCTAAATCCGAAGAAGAGGCTTCTGAGCCGACTGAGAAGGAATGCCCTTACTGCAAGCGCATGATTCCCATCGGCGCAACCCGCTGCGGATACTGCACCACAAAGCTTAAGGGCTTCCAGGGGCAGGAATAAACATCTTTTTCCATTGAAACTGTGGAACGCGCATGTGAATCTACGGAATATGCATGTGTGTCTATGGAATATACATGTGAATCTATGAAATATATGCCGTGAACATTCCCTAATTATGAATCATATGCGTCCACCGGGCGCACGCAAGAATCCCCCTCTCCACGGGTTGTCCATGGAGAGGGGGATTCTTATCTTTTCACTGCTGCAGAGGCCTCTTTGCCAGCACATTTTGTCCTATCATTCAAAAGGACAAGGGACATGGCCGATCCCTTCCGCCAAAAAAGGACAGGCATAAGACCCCGAAATCCATCACGAAAGCCGGGAAAAAGCTCAATTCTGCGCCGCCTGAAGCAGCTTCTCCTTGAGCTGGTTCTCGATTCCGACCAGCTGCTTCTCGGCATCGGCTCTCTTGGCCTTGCCATCCTTCTGGATCTGCATTACCTCATCCAGAGTAGAGATCAGCTGATTGTTGGTGTGCTGGAGAGTCTCAATATCCACAATGCCGCGCTCAGACTCCTTGGCTGCCTCGATTGTGGCGGACTTGAGCTTATCCGCGTTCTTGCGCAGAAGCTCATTGGTCATATCTGTGACCTCTCTCTGAGCCTTAGCCGCCTGGGTCGCGTGCTCGACGCCCAGAGCAATGACCATCTGATTCTTCCAGAGCGGGATGGTATTGACAATGGTGGTCTGAATCTTCTCCGCCATCATGGTGTCGGAGGACTGAACCATACGGATCTGGGGCCCGGTCTGTACAGAGATGGTCCGGGTCAGCTCCAGATCATAGAGCTTCTTCTCGAAGCGGTCGCACTGAGCCGCAAGATCCTTGGCCGCCTGGGCATCCTCGGCGGAGCCGGTCTGAGCCGCCTTGGCCTCCAGCTCCTTGAGCTGGCCGTTTCGCACGTCGGCAAGGCGCTTCTTGCCGGCGATAATATACATGGTCAATTCCTTGTAGTAATCCAGGTTCATCACATACATCTGATCCAGCATGGCGATGTCCTTGAGCAGGGTCTGCTGATGCTTCTCCAGCTCTCTGGTGATCGTTCCCACATTGGTCTCTACCTTGGAGTACCTGGTGCGAAGCGTCTCGATCCTGTTCTGCGCCTTGTGAAAAATGCCAAACAAGCCCTTCTCCTGCTCACTTGCGTCGAAATTCTTCAGCTCGCCGATCAGGTTGGTGATCATGTCTCCAACCTCTCCCATATCCTTATTGCGGACAGAATTTAAGGTCTGTTCGGAAAAGGAAGCCATCCTCTGCTGGGTTCCTGCCCCGTAGCTTAAGATCCCGTTGGAATCCGTCAGATCGATTTTGTCTGCAAATGCCTCAGCCTGCGCTCTCTCCTGGGGGGTCAGAATCGAGTCATCCATCTTAGCCTCCGCTGGGTCAGCTGCCACCGCGACCTGGGGCGCTGCGGGGCTTCCAAAGCTTAAGGTCGCCTGAGACTGCTGCGCAAGGCCCTGATCCTGCGCCGGATTCGCCTCCTCCTGAGCCATCGCCTGAGACTGCTGAACAGCTGCTGCGGGCTCTGCCATCTGATTCTGTCCTGCCGCCGCTGCCTCCTGCGGATTGGTCTGATTGAATTCCAATTCTGCCATCTCTTTCTCCTCTCCTTTTATCCTGAAAACATCTCATTGATAGCAATGGAATATTAGCTTCGCGAATATTTCATTGTGCGTATCCAACATTGGTATTTCTTATCTAATTCTCTTCTTTTTGCGCAGAGCCTGCCAGCGCGGATGCATAGTCCCGGTCTCCAAAGGGAGCCTCCGCAGCAGCCGTCTGCGTCTGTCCGGGGCCTGCCGCACTTGCTGTCGCACCGGAGCCGAAGCTCAGTCCGCTCTCATAGTCGCGAATGCTCTTGCCTGACAAACCATCCTGTCTCATCATGGTCTCCATGACCGAGATATCAGAGCTGACATCAAACAGGACATTCTGGAAGAGATCATTCAGGAGCTTCTCAAACGCATCGTTAATGATATCCATGGAGTCTTCAATCTGAGCCTTGGTTCGCTTGACATTGTCCAGGTGGCCGGACTGGGAATCCAGTTCAATATAGGCATCAAGAAGCTTCTGAATCGTCGGAAGGTAGAAGTCTATCATGCGGCGGATGTCTCTGGCGGACTCGGGATGCTTCTTCACATTTTCAAAGATGTTTCGCATGATCTGTTCCAGCCGGTCTAACTTTGCCGTCATGGCGTGATCCGGGATTCTGTCATTGGCAGCCCGAACCTCCCTGATATAGTTCTCCCCCTCCTGTGTCAGTTCAAGGATCTCCCGTTCAGCCGGAGACATGTTTGCCTCCTGCTCTCTCCTTCGATCACGCTCCTTCTCCCAATCAAGGTACTGCTTATAAGCCTGATCCGTCAGAATGATCGTAGACATATCCCGATCAAAATGAACCAGAGGCAGATAGTCATTCTCCCTCATCTTTTTCAGATTGACCTTCACTTCATCCTCTGTCTGTCCCGCCAGGCGGGCCAGATCCCGAATACTGATCACTTCCTTATCCTGAATCAGGTTTCCATAGCGGCGATAGGTATCCGCCAGCTTATGGTCCTTAGCCCCCAGCAAAGCCAGACGGCAAAAGGCTGCCGCGGCGGCGGCAAAGCCAAATCCGCTCATCAGGCCGGCCATGCGAAGAACCGGAATGAACATGAGCGCGAAACTGCCGAGACTCAGAAGGGCAAAAAGGCCAAAGCCCGACCAGCCTAAGATCTGCTTCCCAAGGCCGGTCATCTGTGATACATCCCTGGCTAAAAAATTATTTCTCCGATCGGATACGCCCCCGAAAACCCGGTTGACCTCCGCCCGAAAATCACTGTTGCCAAAAACCCGGGAGGCATTGTCCCGGGCTGTCCCGGAAGCCTGTCCCATCTGCCCGGCGGCCTCCTGCACGGAAGCAGATACGGAAGACGCCACCTGTCTGGTCGCCTGATTAACCGTCTTGGTGATGTCGGATGTCAGCTTGGAATAGTCCCCGCTCTTCAAGGCGTAGTTGACAGAGTCCAGAATATCCTGTCCTGCACTGATCAGATCATCACTGCCCTTGCGTTTTTCCATGAAAATCTCCTGTCCGCCCAACTTTCATTATATGTGCAGAAACAGTCCCTGTGAGGAACCGCAAACTCCAGCTATTATCTTATAATATCCCTCTTTCTGCCGCAACTACCGATCCATTTTGGAAACTGCCCCTACCGATCCATCTCGGAAACTGCCCCTGCGGCCTTGTGGTCCCGGATAATTCCCTGTATCTCAGTCAGATCTGTATTCATCAGGTCTCCGGGCACCGTGTTCTTGAAGGAACCCGTGGCATTTCCATACTCCAGGGCCTTCTGATAATCCCCCGGATTGGCCAGAAGTCCATAGAGGACGCCGGACAGGTAGGCGTCTCCGGAACCAATCCGGTCCACAACGTCAATATGGTCATAGGGGGCCTCCTCATAGAAGGTATCTGTATCCGCGGCATAGAGCTTGGATCCGAAATTGTGCAGCTTGGGTGATAAAACCACACGCTCGGTCGAGGCAACAAGGCGTATGGGATAGTCTTTTGTAAAGGATTTCATAATTTCTCTGACATCCCCCTTCTTGCCGAAGGTCAGGCGCGCTGTGGAATCGGAACAGAAGAAGATATCCACATAGGGAAGGATCTGCTCAATGCAGGCCCTGGCCTCCTGGCCGCTCCAGAGATTTCCCCGGAAGTTCACATCAAAGGAAATCAGCGCTCCCTCCTTCTTAAAGCGCTTGATCATCTCAATGGCATTGGCTCTGATCTGCTCTCCTAAGGCCAATGTGATCCCCGAGACGTGAAAACAGCGGGCAGAACTGTAGATGACCGGATCCAGTTCTCCGATATGCAGGGTCTGGAAGGAGGTATTCATGCGGTCGTAGACAATGCGGGGCTTTCTTGGGTAAGCGCCGTACTCGTAATAATAGACTCCCAGCCGGGCGTTTTTACTGTGATCATAGACCAGAAAATCGTCACTGACCCCGTTCTGACGCACCCGTTTCTTAATGAAATCCCCCAGATCATTGGCCGGAAGTTTGGAAATCACCCCCGTCCGCAGTCCCAGCATAGCGACCCCGGCCGCAACATTCATCTCCGCGCCTCCAGCTGTGCGCAGCATAAATTCTCCCCCATTGAGCCTCTCGTTGAAGGCCGGGGTCAGACGCAGCATAATCTCTCCCAGTGTCAGAAGGTCAAAAGACTGATGTTCACTCATAGGCTTCTCCTCTTTTCCCGATCAGGCAGGTGTTTAAAAGCACATCGCCGACAAGCACAGAAAAACTGCCGGATGATCCGACAGTTTCATTATAGAATATGATCCGGGTCATCTCATTAGAGAAATTGACCTGCTTCTTGCATATCTTGCGGTTCGCTTCCCTCTGTCAGCGCCGGTGAAGAATCCGCCTTAAAGAGCCGGTTCTCTCTTCAGGCGCTTTTCAACAGCCCCCAGGATCACATTGGCAAGTTCCGCAATAAACATACAGAGAATCGTCGCAAAGGCAATCTTAGGCACGTTCATGGTCCGCATCCCGGAAAAGAGCAGACTTCCCAGACCGCCGGCGTTGATCGTAGCCGCAATGGTGGCAATCCCCGTGGTAGAGACAATGGCCAGCTTGATGCCGGCGACAATCATAGGGGCCGCGAGAGGGATCTGCACTCTGCAAATCATCTGCATATGCGTCATGCCCATTCCGCTTGCCGCCTCTAAGATTGCAGGATCCACCTGTGTCAGTCCTGTCATGATATTTCTGACCAGAAGATACTGGTTGTAGAGGACAAGGACCAGGATGGCTGTTCCCCTTCCAAGCCCCGTCAGAGGAATCAGGATGGCAAAGAGAGCCAGAGACGGAACGGAATAAATCGCGGAAAAAACCTGAATACAGATATTGCTGGCCCTGGGAAATTTAAGCAGAACCAGGCAGATCAGACTGGCCAGGGCAATGGAAATAAGCAAGGTCAGAGCGACAATTTGCAGATGCTGCAAAAAGGCATTGGCAAAGAGATCTATGTGATCGAAAAAGTAACGCATCAGATTCCCTCTCCATCGACCAGGCTGTCAGATCCGGTCTGTAAGGTTGCCAGCAGCGAGCGGACAAAGTCGTCGGCCGGATGAGCTAAAATATGCCGCGGGCTGTCATACTGGATCACTCTTCCCTGATCCATAATCAAAACCCTGCTGCCCAGCTTGAGAGCCTCTCGAATATCATGAGTCACAAAGAGATAGGTGGCCTTCGACCCGGAATGGATCCGCTTTAACTCGTTCTGCAGACTCTCCCGGTTGATGGCGTCGATGGCACCGAAGGGCTCATCCAAAAGCATAAGTCCGGGATGCGTGACCAGCGCTCTCGCCAGACCGACTCTCTGCTGCTGTCCTCCGGACAGCTGGGCTGGATAACGCCCCCGAAACTCTTTTGGATCTAAATCGACCAATGAGAGCATCTCATCGACTCCGGCGTCCGCCTTCTCCTTGTCCCAGCCCAGGAGCCTGGGCAAAACCTTGATATTCTCCTCGACAGTCATATGCGGGAACAGCCCGACCTGCTGGATCACATAGCCGATCCTGCGGCGCAGGCTGACCGGATCCTGACCGCGAATGTCCTGTCCCATCACCGTAATCCTCCCGGAATCCACTTCCAGAAGGCGATTGACCATCTTGATCAGAGTCGTCTTCCCGCATCCGGAAGAACCTAAAATGGTGACAAACTCGCCCTCCTCAATCTGAATGCTCACATCATCCAGGGCCTGGTAGTTTGCTCCCGGGAAGCGTTTATTGACATGTTCAAATGTGACTGCGTACATGCAATTTATCTCCTTAAGAAACTGCCTTTTCAGACCTCGGAACAAGCGTAAGTGCTCCGGAGGGACACTGCGTCTGGCAGATGCCGCAGCCCACACATGTGGATACATCCGCAGACACCTTTCGAATCTCCCGGTTCAGGGTAAAGACTGAAAAATGACATCTTCGCGCGCATTTCCCGCAGCCAACGCACTTGTCGGCATTGAGTCTGATGATGGTTTCTGTGGCCGGCCAGACTCCCAGGGAGTCTCTTCTCTTCTGGCTGCGAAAGAGATAACAGCAGTCAGAGCAACAGTTGCAGACTCCGAATGGATTGACCGTGTGCATCAGCCCTTCCCGGTCAGCCGCTATGATCATCTCTTTGGCCTCTTCTTTGGTCAGTGTCTTGGAAATACCCCGGTCCGCAAAGCTGTTAGGTCCTCCCCGATAAGAGAGGCAGGTGGACCGGCTGTGTCCGCAATCACCGGTCAAGGACCTGCAGTCACAGGGATTTAAGTAGATGGTCTCCTCATGCGCGTCGACAAACCGCAGCGTATCCTCTAATGAGAGGATTCGGTCGGGCGTAGGGACTTCCCCCTTAAGACCGTCATAGTAACGGTCAAAATACCAGGTATCCAGCGTCCCCTTCTCATGGCGGGTCAGCTGATTGTAACGATCCTGATGGGCGCAGACAAAGACATCGAACATATTGTAGAAATTGGACAGCTGAAAGATCCCCCTGTCATAATCAGCATAGGAGACAAGGCCATCTCTGTAGCACTGCCGCACAAATCCAGGCTCGTAATCCGCCTCGGTAAAGGTGTCCGGAGCATGCAAGATCAGATCACGCTGCCTGTCATCAAAGAAGAAATCAATGAGATAGGCCGCGTTCTCTGGGAAATCAAACCGCCCGCAGATCTTCTCTTTTTCCTCACTTAATGCTCTCATACAATTCCTTTGCCACATCCTTGTACTCTTTGCCCTTCAGCTCGACCTCGGCATTGGCCCTGGTGATATTCTCCGTCGTAATCTTCGGGCTGATTTTATTTAATGCCTCGGCAATCCTCGGATTTTTCTCAAGAACCTCGTCGCGGACAACCGGGGCCAGGTTATAGGGAGGCCACACCTGTTTGTCATCCTCCAGCAGCACGTACTTGCTCGTGTCTGACAGCTGCCCCTCCGTTGTGTAGGCCGGCGCCGCGTCCGCTTGATTCTGGTCCAGAACCTGATACTTGAGCGCATTGTCATAGACATTCGTGGATTTCCAATGGAATTCTCCGTACTTTGCTGTCAACGCGGGAAGCCCATCGGCCCTCTGGTCAAATTCTCCCTGAGAGGCAAAGCGGATCTGTTCGGCATTTTTCTGCAGATCAGAAATGGTCTTGATCCCATACTGATCTGAAGCCGCCTTTGTGATCACGATGCCCTGGCCGTCGTTAGCCGGCGAATAGTCAAGCCAGCTGATCTTAAACTTGTCCTCATAAGCCTTCTTGACCTCCTGATAGACCTCGTTGGCACTGGTCCTTGGCTCCTCCTTCAGAACGGAAATCAGGCCGGTTCCCGTGTACTCCGGATACAGATCAATATCGCCGGTGGTCAGAGACTGATGGATAATCGAGCTCCCCAGATCAGGAGTGCGCTCTACCTTGAGCCCCGCGTCCTCGAGGGCAAGAGCGTAAACCTCCGCCACAATTTCATTCTCGGTAAAGCCCTTGGATCCGATCCGAATGGCGGACCCCGACTTGTCGGCGGACTTGGACCCGCAGGCAGCGAAAGCCATCAGAGCGGTCGCCGCGACTAAAGTTAGTGAGAGAAGTTTCTTCATAGCGTATCTATCCTGCTTTCTGTTTCCTGGAACTCTTTCTGTTTTCTGTAATTGAAAATCCTCTTCCCGTCCTCCCGGCTGATATGCAGCCGAGAATTCTTTTCTTTTCATCTTGCCAAAAGGGGACTTTTAAGCCTCTGATCTGAAGCTCTGCTCTTAATTTCCTCTTGCCTGTCTGGCAGGCTCCTTGACCCGCATATAGCCCGTCCGGCTCCGATAGAAGGCGTCTAAAAGAGCGCCGCTGACCAGAGAGAGAGCAGCGACCGATATCCCGCCGATCAAAAGATAATCCGTTCTGAGCAGTCCCAGACCGGTCACGATAATCTTGCCAAAGCCACCGCCCCCGATATAGGCGGCCAATGTCGTCGACGCGATCACCTCGACAAAAGCCGTCCGAAAGCCCGCGAAAATGTAGGGAAAGGCAAGGGGCAGCGTCACCTCTTGAAAGACCTGTCGCGGACTCATTCCCATGCCGGTTGCCGCCTCGATGGTGGCGGCAGGCACCGCATTGATCCCGGAGCTTGTATTGACCAGAATCGGGGGAATGGCCAGAGCCACAAGAGCCACAAGAGCTGTCTTGATCCCGGTTCCAAGGAAGGGCAGAGCAAGCATGAGAATCGCCAGACTCGGGACGATTCGAATCAATCCAAAGAGATGCTCGGCCAGGGCTCTTCCCAGTGGGCTCCTAGAGACCAGTATCCCCAGGGGAAAGGCGATGATAAATGCAATCAGAGCCGCCAGTACGCTGATATAGATATGACTGGCCAGCATGCCGAAATAGTCGGCGGATTGCGTCTGAAAGTATTGGATGATGGAATTCATGGAAGCCTCGTTAGGATCAGGGGATCAGTCCTGAATTGCCTCAAATGCCTCGGTCAGATCCTCAATGATATCATCAATATTCTCGGTTCCGATCGAGAGACGAACTGTGTTGCCCTTGATTCCGATCCTTTCCAGTTCCTCCCGGGAACTCTCCGAATGGGTCGTGGAGACGGGGTGCACAACCAGAGACTTGACGTCAGCGACGTTAGCCAAAAGAGAAAAGAGTCTCAGCTGGTCGATCCAATCCCTGGTCCTCTTCTCATCTCCGCGAATATCAAAGGTGAAGATAGAGGAACCGCCATTGGGCAGATATTTCCTGTAAAGTGCCTGTTGAACAGGGTCCCCGGAGACAGAGGGATGACTGATAAACTCGACTTCCGGGCGATTCTTTAAGAAATCGACAACCTTAAGGGCATTTTGGGTCTGGCGCTCAACGCGAAGCGAAAGCGTCTCCAGTCCCTGCAGGAGAATCCAGGCGGAAATCGGGCTGATACAGCCCCCTTCATCGCGAAGGAGAATCGCTCGGATATAGGTCGCGATAACCGCGGGAGCCGTGTCTTTGGCAAAGACCAATCCGTGATAGGAGGCGTTTGGCTCTGAGAGCCAGGGCCATTTTCCTGTGCCGTAGTCAAATGTCCCGGCATCGACGATCACCCCGCCCAGGGTCGTCCCGTGACCTCCGATGAACTTGGTCGCCGAGTGAACAACGATATCTGCTCCATAGGAAATGGGGCGAATCAGATAGGGTGTGCCAAAGGTGTTGTCTACGATCAGAGGAAGGCCATGCTTATGAGCCAGATCGGCCCAGGCCTCAATATCGACCGCTTCTCCGGATGGATTTCCAAGACTCTCAATATAGAGAGCCCTGGTGTTATCCAAAATCGCATCCTCCGCCGCCTGCAGATCCGTCGGATTAACAAATGTCGTCTTCACCCCGAAGTCCTCAAAGGTATGCTCTAAGAAATTAGCGGTTCCTCCATAGATATTGTTGGCAGATACCAGGTGATCCCCCGCCTTGGCGACCGCCTTGAAGGCATATGTGACCGCGGCGGCGCCGGACGCGACAGCCAGAGCCGCCACCCCGCCCTCCAGGGCAGCCATCCTCTTCTCGAAGATGTCCTCGGTGGGATTGGTCAGACGGCCGTAAATATTACCGGCAGCTTTGAGCGCGAATCTGGCCTCCGCATCATCGCAGTTGTCAAAGACAAATGACGTGGTCTGGTAAATGGGAACCGCTCTGGAATCCGTTGCTGGATCCGCCGCCTCCTGACCGACATGCAGGGCCAGGGTCTCAAACTTTAAATTCCTGTCTTTTAATTCTTTGGGTCCTGTCATCTGCTATCCTCCTTTGGAGCTTCTGATAAGTGACCTGGGGTCAAATCACATAGTTATCGGCCAGCTGACGCTGATGATCGACCAGGTCTGCCAGCGTGATATGATCTACCACCTGATTGACAGCTTCATAGATTTTCCGATAGACATCATAGGTAACCAGCTCCGGGTGACCGGCCAGATCAGGCTTCCCATCCTCCAGTCCTTCAACGGGAGCCAGACTCCCCTCGGTCAGGCGAAAAATCATGCCGACGGTATATTCTTTCGGATCTCTCGTCAGCAGGTACCCGCCGCCGGCGCCGCGTACGCTGCGCACATAGCCCGCTCTGTTCAAGACAGAGATAATCTGCTCCAGGTATTTCTCTGAAATTATCTGCCGCCGGGCAATGTCCTTAATGCTGATCGGCTCTCCTGTATTATAAGCCGCCAGATCCAACATCAGACGCAACGCATAGCGTCCCTTGGTCGAGATCTTCATTCTTCCTCCTTTGTCCGCTCACATCCCTCAGTCACTGAAGAGGGCCGTGGACAGATAGCGATCACCGGAATCGGGGAGCAGGGCGACGATCGTCTTGCCCGCATAGTCCGGGCGATTTGCCAGCTCAACAGCCGCCTTTAAGGCAGCGCCGGAGGAAATGCCCACCAGAGCGCCTTCTGTCTGGGCAAAACGCCTGCCCTCCTCGAAGGAGTCCTCATTCTCCACTGTAATAATCTCGTCATAGATGGAGGTGTCGAGCGTCTCAGGGACGAATCCGGCTCCGATTCCCTGGATCTTATGAGGGCCCGCTTTTCCTGTGGAGAGGACCGGAGATCCGGCGGGCTCAACCGCGACGATTTTGACCTGGGGATTCTTCTCCTTTAAGTATCTTCCGACGCCGGTCAGCGTGCCGCCGGTGCCGATCCCCGCGACGAAGACATCTACCTTGCCTTCTGTCTGCTCCCAGATCTCAGGTCCGGTCGTCTCATAGTGCGCCTTTGGGTTGGCCTGGTTTTGGAACTGGCCCAGGATGACCGATCCCTCGATTTCCTTTTGCAGCTCCTCCGCCCTGGCGATCGCGCCCTTCATTCCCTTGGCCCCGTCCGTCAGAACCAGCTTGGCCCCATAGGCCTTGAGCAGGTTGCGCCGTTCAACCGACATGGTGTCAGGCAGGGTCAGAATGGCCTTATAGCCCTTGGCAGTCGCCACCGAAGCAATGCCGATTCCGGTATTCCCGGAGGTGGGTTCAATAATGATAGCGCCCGCCTTCAAGATCCCCTTCTCTTCCGCGTCCCTGATCATAGCCTCCGCGATGCGGTCCTTAACAGAGCCGGCCGGATTGAAGTACTCAAGCTTGGCGTATACCGCGCCCTCTCTGACGCCCGCTGCTCTGCTGTAACGGCTTGCCTTTAAAAGGGGAGTATTGCCAATCAGTTCCGTGATATTTTCATATGCCTTGCTCATGATAATCTCCTGTTCTCCGACGGTGTCGGTCATTCTTAACTTTTATTCTCACTTATCTTTTGTCTGCGCAAATCCATCATCAACACAATCAAGATCAACAGAAACTCGATGTGTATCTGTGGAGGCTCTGCATTTTCTGTTTCCTGGATGACATGTTCGCCTCTTAATTCCTATTAGTTTAGTATGATTACTATGATTTATATTTTAGCAGACTGATTTTAAAAGTCAAGCTCTTTCCTCAGATCCTCTCCGCGTCCTATCTTCAGATAAGCACCTGATTCTTATAGGCTTCCAGCTCTCTGATATAGCGCTGTCCCATGGGAGAGAGCGCTATCCCCTTTCGGGTCAGATAACCAACCCGCATGATCTCGCTGCTCTTCAGCTTGACTGCCGTGTACTCCTGACCGTTTAAGTCCTCACAGATAATCCCGGAGCAGAGGGTATAGCCGTTTAAACCCACCATGAGGTTTAAGATGGTAGCCCTGTCATTGCACTTGATCACCTGCTTATAGTCATAGGTGGCGAGGACTTCCTCCGAGAAGTAAAAGGAATTGAACTGGCCCTGGTCAAAAGAGAGCAAAGGGTAGGGGTCCAGTTCCTGAAGCCGGATGCAGTCCCTTTTGGCAAGGGGATGGTTTTTAGACATATAGACATAGATATGGCAGTCCATCAGGGGTGTGAAATCCAGATCATTTTCCTTAAAAAGCTTTGTCAACACCTTGCGGTTGAACTCGTTCAGATAGAGAATTCCAATTTCCGACCGGAAATTCTTCACGTCATCAATCACCTCAGACGTCTTGGTCTCATTGATGGCAAACTCGTACTTGTCCATGCCGAATTCCCGCACCGTATTCACATAGGCCTGAACCGCGAATGTATAGTGCTGGGCCGATACGGAGAACCTGGTTCTGACCTGGTCCTTGGTCACATAGCGGGATTGGAGGAGCTCGTACTGCTCTACCACCTGGCGGGCATAGCCGATGAACTCCTTGCCCTCCGGCGTAATCTGAATTCCCCGATTGGTTCTGCGAAAGAGATCAATCCCGATCTCCTCCTCCAGCTCTTTGATGGAAGCAGACAGGGACGGCTGTGATATAAAAAGCTGGCGGGACGCCTTATTCATAGATGTAGAATTTGAAACGGCAATGGCATAGCGCAATTGAGTGATCGTCATGGCAGGATACCTCCTTCTGTGAATTCTATCTCTGAATGTGCAGGAAATTTTGTTTTCGCTTCGACATTTCAGCTTCCTTCTGTCGCACGCATCCCGTCTTTTGCAGATGTTCGTGCAGACCTGAAATTGCTTATAGCTTATGTCGATAGATAAGCTAAGTCAATAGGAGATTCATAAGTCTCTGCCGGCAGAGGAAATTTCATAGTCCCTGGCTGCAGAAAAACATCCGTAAATAACACAATCCGCGATCCGTGAGCTTTCTATCTCATGAACCTTGGAATGCACGCGCCGCGGGCTTTCTATTTCATAAACTGTGGAATACACGCGCCGCCGTGGGCATTCTATTTCATAAACTGTGTAATACACGCGCTATGGGCTTTCTACAGTCATGAAGAAAAAGCCGACCGCCGATATTTCTCCGCGCAATTACGGAGAAATACCGACAGTCGGCTCTTTCACGCTTGGATCTTCAATTACATGAGCTGACGATACATGGCGATGACGTCCTCTTTCGTCGCCTCCCTGGGATTACCGGGGCAGCAGGCATCCGCCAGAGCGTCCGCGGCAAGAATTTCCAGATCCTCCTCCCGGATCCTCTCATTCTTCTGTGGAATGCCCACATCCTCCGAGAGCTTTCTGACTGCGGCGATGGCCGCGTCCCTGTACTCTTCCTGGCTCATGGAATCGACACCCTCGACGCCCATGACGCGGGCGATCTCGCGGTACTTCTCCCCCGTGTAATCGCGGTTGTACTCCATGGACAGGGGAAGAAGCTGAGCACAGGCCATACCATGAGGGGTATCGTAATGCGCGGACAGGCAGTGAGCCATGGAATGATCGATCCCCAATCCTACATTGGAGAATCCCATGCCGGCGATATACTCCGCCATCGCCATGCCCTCCCGGCCCTTGGGATCATTATTGACGGCAGCGCGCAGATTCTGGCCGATCAGCTTGATTGCCTCCAGGTGGAACATATCGGTCATCTCCCAGGCTGCCTTCGTGGTATAACCTTCAATGGCATGGGTCAAAGCATCCATCCCGGTGGCTGCCGTCAGCCCTTTGGGCATAGATGACATCATCTCCGGATCAACGACTGCGATTGCAGGGATGTCATTGGTATCGACACAGACAAACTTGCGCTGCTTCTCAACATCAGTGATGACATAGTTGATCGTCACTTCCGCGGCGGTGCCTGCCGTGGTAGGAACAGCGATGGTGGGAACAGCGTGATTCTTCGTGGGCGCAACGCCCTCCAGAGAGCGGACGTCCTCAAACTCCGGATTCGTGATAATCACCCCGATTGCCTTGGCCGTATCCATGGAGGAGCCTCCGCCGATGGCGACAATGGCATCCGCTTTCGCTTCTCTAAAGGCCTTTACTCCCTCCTGAACATTCTGAATGGTGGGGTTTGGCTTAATCCCGTCATAGAGACTGTAGGCAATCCCCGCCTCTTCAAGAAGATCTGTCACCTTAGCTGTCACTCCGAACTTGACCAGATCTGGATCAGAAGTGACAAAAATTTTCTGATAACCGCCGCGCTGAAGCTCGGGGACAATTTCTTTGATCGCGCCTTTCCCGTGATAGGAAACGCCATTGAGTACTATCCTGTCTGCCATAATAACCTCCTGTAAATTCATAAAATAAATCCTGTACAAATCTTTGTTGTGCCAACCTGCTCACAGCTAATCACCACACAGAATCATTAGAGATCTCCGTACTTCTTCTCATAGAGGAAGCGCTCCGGAAGCTCGACGCCGAAATCTTTAGCCAGCTGACGGAATTGATCCGGCTGAATCGTCTGCCGCTTCTTTTGAGACATGGATAAAACCTTGACAAGGATCTCCGCCGACTTCTCTACGGTGTGCATCAGGCCAAAGGTGGCGTCGAAATCCTCGCCAGCGGCGAACATCCCATGATGGGCCCAGATCGCCACGTCATATTTCTCCATCAGCTTGGAGGTCGCAACGGCAATCTCTCTTCCGCCCGGAACCATCCAGGGGACAACGCCGATTCCGTCCGGGAAGACCACAGGACACTCCGTAGCCATCTCCCAGAGTTCTCTGGTAAATGCCTCAGATGTCAGGGGGAGCACAAAGGTCAGAGCGATGGTATTGGCCGGATGGCAGTGGTAAATCACCCGATATCTGCCGCCTGTCAGTTCCTTTTTGACCTCATGGTTCATCAGGTGAGAGGGGAGCTCGGAAGTCGGTCTTCCGCCGCTCTCCAGGCCCCAGACAAGGCGGTAATTCTCCCCCTTGTCGTCAACCTCGATCATAGCCATGGTATCCTGCGGATGGATGATCAGATTGCGCAGGTACTTGCCGGATCCGGTTACCAGGAAATACTCTCCTCCCAGCTTGGGAACGCTGGTCCCGATGGGCTGCCAAGCCTGGGGTCTTAAGTCCTCCCGAATCTCCTCGACCTCCTCGGGCTTGACCCGGTAGGTCAGATTGCCGCCGTTTCTCTCATGCCAGCCCTGTTTCCATCCATCATCTCCCATATGGATAAAACCATTGACAAACTTCGCGTCTAAAAACCTCATCCCATCTCTCCTCTCACCTATGCGTGCGCTATGCCCGGTCTAGTCGGCATCTCTGTACGAGAGCAGTTGCTCTCATCTATATCTATGCGTGGTCTATGCCTGCGCAATGCCCATCTGTAAAAGGGCTTACGCCGCTGATTGACGATCACCGACAGCTTCCGTATATGCGCATTATCTCCCGGTTCTCCTGCAAAGGTCAACTGTCAAAAATAAAATCTGTGTCCTGCGCGCAAATTGGCGCGCAGACACAAATCTCAGCCGCCGTCACTGGCGCCTGGCCAGGACTTCCCTCTCATAGCTTTCCAGCTCGTCAAACCAGGACATATCGCCCACTACATTCTCCTGTCTGCAGTACTCCTCCCAGATAGCGCCAAAGTCGTAAAGCTTCATCTCCTCCTGGGCTACCATGAGCTTTGTGAAGTTTTCCTGATCCTGCAAGGCCTTCAAAGATTCACTGGGGAGGACTAGCGCGTTCAAAAGGGCCTTCTGCCAGTTGCGGAAGCCCACAGTCCATGCGCTGACCCGGTTGATGGAAGCGTCAAAGAAGTCAAGAGCCATATTGACGCGTCCTAAGGCGTCATTTCTCACAATCTCCTTGGCCATCTCTTTGGTCTCGTCGTCAAAGAGAACCACATGGTCGGAATCCCAGCGAACCGGTCTGGTAATGTGGAGGGCGAACTCAGGGTAAAAGCAGAGCAGAGCCGGAATCTTGTCGCTGACCACCTCTGTCGGGTGGTAATGTCCATTATCCATCAGCGGGATGCACTTGTTTGGATGAGAAGCCGCGAAGGAGAGAGTGAACTCAGCGGATCCGACCGTATAGGACTCGACGCCGATCCCGAAGACCTTGGATTCAACACAGGGCTTTACCCTGGCGAAATCGAAGGGCTCGGAGAGAATCTGCTCAATGGAGTCCTTATAGCGCATTCTCGGCCCCATGCGGTCTGCCGGAATATCCTTAAAGCCATCCCCGGTCCAAATATTCATGGTGCAGGGAAATCCGGTCTCCTCGGCGAAATAATTGGAGATACGAATGCAGGCCTTGCCGTGCTCGATCCAGAAGCTGCGAATCTCCTCATCCGGCGAGGAAAGGGTCAGGCCCTTGGCCATGGGATGGCTGAAAAAGGTCGGATTGAAGTCCAGACCGATACCGTGTTTCTTGGCGAAATCAACCCATTTCTTAAAGTGCCTGGGCTCAATCTGATCGCGGTCCACCCAGGGATTTTCCTCATCAAAAACGGCGTAACTGGCGTGCACATTGATCTTCTTGGTCCCGGGGGTCAGCTTTAATACTTCCTCAATATCCGCAAAGAGCTCCTCCGGAGTTCTGGCCCTCCCTGGATAGTTGCCGGTCGTCTGAATCCCGCCGGACAGGCCCCTTCCCTTTTGATCAAAGCCAAGGACATCGTCTCCCTGCCAGCAGTGGAGAGAGACCGGCACCTTTTTCAGGATCTCGATCGCCCGGTCGGTATCTACTCCGACCTTTGCATATGCCTCTCTTGCCGCCTCATATCTTGCGCTCATACCTGCTCCTTTCCTGAAAGGATCAATCCTTCCTCTTTCTCTGATTTTTATCCTTCTCTGATTTTAAAAAACACTGGTTCACGGCTGATAAGATCTGATCTCAAAGGAATCCCGGATCAGCTTCCTGCCCGCCTGCAGGTCTTCTACCTGGCCCGCGGCAATCATCTGGGCGAGAATGTTCCCAATCGCCGTCGCCTCGGTCGGGCCTGCGAGTACCTCCCGCCCCGTAGCTCTGGCCGTCAGTTGATTTAAATAGTCCGCGTTGGCGCCGCCGCCAACGACATGAATCCTCTCATAGGACATCCCGTTGACCGCTTCCAACTCCTGAATGGTCCTGCCGTAGCAGACTGCCAGCGAATTGTAGATCACACTTGCCAGCTGACCAATCCCCTGCGGAACCTCCTGTCCCTTTTCCTCACAGGCCGTCTGCACCTCTCTTGCCATACTGGCCGGGGCCAGGAAACGGGGATCATTGGCGTCGACCAGGGATTTGATCTTCTCTTTTTCCGCCAGACGACATATTTCCGCGAAGCTCATATCAGGGGCAATTTCTTTGCGGACTGACTGGATCATCCACAGGCCCATAATATTCTTGAGATAGCGGAAGCGATCATTGTAGCCTCCCTCATTTGTGAAGTTGGCTGCTCTGCTCTCCGGGGAACAGTTGGCTTCTTCCAGTTCCGTTCCCATCAGTGACCATGTCCCGGAAGAGATGTAGAGAAGATTGCCATCCTGACTGGGAACAGCCATGACGGCCGAAGCGGTATCGTGGCTGGCCGGCAGCACGATCTTACAGTTGAATCCGATCTCCTCCTGAATCTCGGGGAGAAGTTCTCCAATGTAGGTTCCCGGTTTTGTCACAGGCTGAAAGATCCGCCTGGGATAGCCCAGACGATCGATCAGATCCCAGTCCCAATTCCTGCTCTTGGGGTCTACCAGCTGGCCGGTCGTCGCGTTGGTGTATTCCTGGGCCCTGACTCCGGAGAGCAGGAAGTGAAAATAATCCGGGATCATCAGCATGGCGTCCGCCTGCTCTAAGATCTGCGGACGCATTGTCTGATCCGCCGCCAGTTGGTAGATGGTGTTGAAGATCTGCTTTTGAATTCCGGTTCTGGCATAGAGCTGATCCTCAGAGATCTTTTTATACACGAGTTCATCCACCCCGTCCGTTCTCTGATCCCGATAGCCGTAAGCCTCTCCCAGACGTCTGCCCTCCCTGTCAATCAGAGCATAATCGACTCCCCAGCTGTCGATGCCGACAGATTCTGGAATTTTGCCCATCTCTTTGCACTTAATCATCCCCCTCTTGATCTCCTCAAAGAGCTGGATGAGATCCCAGGCCAGATGCCCCTGTCTTCGGACCATCCCATTGGGAAAGCGGCGAATTTCCTCCAGCTGCATCCTCCCATCCTCAAGGTGGGCAAGGATGTGACGTCCGCTGGAGGCCCCAATGTCGACAGCCAGATAGTACTTGCTCATCGAATCCCTCCTTTTGCTTGCTGCACTTGATCGATTCCTCACTGCATTTGGCAGCCCTCGCTTTCATGCCTTAATCCTACCCTCAAAGTGGCAGCAAAAAAAGGACAGTTTTTGTGTGAAAACTGTCCTTTTTTGTCAAGGGTAAATATCATGTGGACAAGACCAGAAGAAGCCCTCTATGCCCTGTGACTCAGCCGGTATGCCCTCGGTGTCTCTCCATACTCCCCTTTAAACAATCGGTAGAAGTAGGACTGATTTTCATATCCCACCTTCATGCCGATTTCGTCCACGCGCATAGAAGTCTGAGTCAAAAGATAAGCCGCCTGCTGCAAACGCTTTGCCTGAATCAGACGGGTGTAATTGCGGCCGGTCAGCCGTCTGATCTCCTTGGACAACCAGAACAAGTCATAGCCCAGGATAGCTGCCAGATCGGATAATTTCCCATCGACATAATGGTCTTCCACATAGTTTAAAACCGCAAGCTGCAGGTTGGCCCCCCTGTCCGAGGCCTCAAAGGCAATTCGGTCAGAGTAATTGACCAGGTTGAGAAAAAGCAGTCCCATACTGATCTGATTGATCGCCCTCTGGTTGGTCTCATGGTTCCAGAGACTCCAGATCAGATTTTCCAGCAGGTTCTGAATTGGAAGAATATCCGCCACCTGAAAATAAAGATAAGAAGTCTCCCCTCTTCCCTGAAGGGCGTCGAGAAGAAAAGCGCGCAGGGGACTCTCTGTCTCCCCCAGCATACGCAGACCCTCATCAAAGAACTGGGGAAGGACAATGAAGTTGACTGCGATATCCTCCTCTCCGGCCGGAAAGAGTTCCTGCCTTGCCTTCTGGGACAAAAAGAGGATCTCCCCCTCTCTGAGAAGAATATCGTCCCCGTCCACCACATGGTGGGTGAAGCCCTGGCACATATAGACCACTTCAATATAGTTGTGCCGATGGGGAGGGAAGTAGGCAAAGCGGGTCGATGGCCGCACCGTAATCAGACGTCCCCGCTCCAGGAGCTTGTCCGCATCAACGGTATCCGCCCTCCTGCTCGTGTAAATGTCCGCATCAGGTCCGTTTCCCGCAAGAATCCCCTCTTCTTCCGGACTGATCCTGCGCAATTCATTTAAAAGCTTTACATTCATCTCCAGCCAATCTCTTTATCTGTATTTCCTCATCCCTCTACTTCAGCTCGTAGCTGTTTCCTCCCAGGGGCTCTTCGACCCTGATATGCGCATAGGGATGACCATATCCGTTCACGGTCTGCCTCCCGCTCAACCGGCCATCCTCCTGGATAAATTCGTAGATATCCACCTTGCCCTGCCGATAGTCGAAATCCTCTCCGTTATCCCGATAGTGGCGATAGCTGCCCCTGCCCGGGAAGACCTTGAGAATCAGGCTGTCATATTCCCTCTCCCCAACATACTGCATGACTTCCCAGTTGGGGATAATCGCCCCGGCTCTGGCAAAGAGGGGGAGCTGGTCTAAGGCCGCGCTGACCACCTGATAGGACCCTCCCTCATAGACAGTCCCGGTAAAATAGTCATACCAGGTTCCCTGGGGGAAATAGACAAGGCGCCGGGTCTTCCCCTGGTCCACAACAGGAGCCGCCATCAGATCCTCGCCGACCAGAAACTGGTCATTGATCGCAAAGACATTGGGATCATTCGGATAGTGGAGCACCAAAGGGCGCATCAGCGGAAGACCCGTGAACTCCGTCACCCGGCAGAGGTCATAGAGATAGGGCAAGAGCCGGTAGCGCAGCTCGACATATTCCCGGTAAATATCCAAAACCCTGCTTGTAAACTGCCAGGGCTCCTGAAAGAGGCAGAATACGGCGGAGTGGTTGCGAAAGAGAGGAGAAAAGACGGCTGCCTCAATCCACCGCGCCATAAGCTCTCCATTGGCGTCCCCGGAAAAACCTCCGATATCCGTCCCGGCCAAAGAGAATCCGGACAGGCCAAGGTTGCATAGCTGGGGAATCATCATCTGCAGATGGGACCAGATTGACTGGTTGTCCCCGGTCCAGACTGTGGCGTACTTCTGTCCGCCGGCATAGGTGGCCCGCGTGATGACAAAGGGCCGCTTGCCATTGGCCTTTCTCAGCCCCTGGCTGGTCGCCTTGGACATAAGATAACCGTAGACATTATGTATTTTCGCGTGGGATATGGGCTGATCTTCCCGATGAAAGCAGACGTCATCCGGCAGTTCACCCCGAAAAGAAGCCGGTTCATTCATGTCATCCCAGGTGGCGTCAAATCCCCAGTCCGTCAGAATCTTCTCTTTTCCCGCCCACCAGTCGCGCACTTGCCGGCGCCCGAAGTCCGGGAAGACGGTATCTCCCGGCCAGACGGCATTGACATAGACCTGACCATTTCTATCCCTGGCAAAGTAATCGCCTTTGATTCCCTCATCATAGACGGCATATCCCGGATCCTTCTTGACCCCGGGATCGATGATCGGCACCGCGTGAAAGCCTCTTTTATGCAGGTCTTTCAGCAGTTCCTGGGGACAATCGCCATAATATTTTCTATCCCAGGTAAAGACCCGGTAACCATCCATATAGTCGATATCGAAATGGATGGCATCACAGGGGATGCGATATGCTCGCATCTGATCGGCGATCCGACGGAAAACGCTGGCAGAGTCATAGCCCAAGCGGGACTGCTGATAGCCGAGCGTCCACAGCTGGGGCAGGGGCTGGCGCCCGGTCAGCTCCGTGTAGAGGGAGACGAGGCCGACCATATCGGGGCTGTAGAGGATGTACTCCACATGATTACCCCCATTTGCCTGGTAATAATAGAGCTCCGGGTCATCTCTTCCCAGGTCGATATGGCTGCGGCAGGGATTGTCATAGAAGAAGCCAAGCACTCCCTGGTCCCTTCGGACAATGAGAAAAGGGATGGACTTATAGGTGGCTGTCACCTGTTCCGTGTGTGTCTGGGGAATATCCGAATTCCAGTTGTCAAAGGCATAGCCCCTCTTATCCAAAAAACCGGTCTTGTCGCCCAGACCGTAGAAATGTTCATCTGCGTGCATTTGCCTGGTCACAATGAAGGCGGGAACCTGCTTGATCTTCTCTAAAGGGTTCTCATGCCCCTCCTCCTCCATCACGGTCTTATTATCTGAAACCGCCCCGAAGATCCCGCCCAGCTTCTCCTCCGTCTCAGAGGTCATGCGGGCCGGCTTGACCAGTTCCTTGTCCCCGCTTGCGGCCAGTAAATTTCCTTTGGTATCGTAAATTGCGTTGGTGAAATCATCTCCGATCACAAGAGAGAGTCTGCCTGTCTTAAGAGTCAGCCTGGCCCGGGCCCCACTGCCCTTTCTGAGGCTGATGTCCACGTCTTGATGGAGGTCTTCTTCCACGGCATAGGATTCATCCTCCCCGCTCTCATAGGCGACAAAGAGCTTGATCAGATCCTCCCGCAGGATATCCACCGAGGCCTCGGCACCCTCGTAGTGCAGACGGATGACAGACCCCTCCCGGTCATATCCCAGCAGCTTTCCCAACTTCTGATTCTTCTGTTTTGCCATACAGATCCCTTCTCTTCCCGACACATCTGCGATAAGCAGCGCAGATGACCCGGTGATTTTGATTTTACATTATGGTTCCGAATCCGGTCTGCCCGCTTTTTCGTACCAGTCCAAAAAGCTGTGTTTGACCCCCTGTTCCTTGTAGGCGATTACCGTCTGCAGGTTGACATTTTCCACGCTCCGAAAAATATTCTTCTCCACATACGGGTTGGTCTTCTTGAGTTCTCTGATCAGGGTTTTGATTTCGGCCCGCTTTGACCCGGTCTCTGCCCCTCCCACAACGGAGCAGGAATCCGTCAGACGGCAGGCGCAGAGGATAAAGCGCAGGTCATTGTAGCGGGCCCAGTGGATAATGTCCGCCTCACGGACCAGATAGAGGGGGCGGATCAACTCCATCCCCTGAAAATTCGTGGAGTGGACCTTGGGCATCATGGTCTGAATCTGGCCGCCATAGAGCATGCCCATCAGGATGGTCTCAATCACATCGTCAAAATGGTGGCCCAGGGCGATCTTATTGCAGCCCAGCTCCCTGGCCTTGGCATAGAGGTGGCCACGCCGCATGCGGGCGCAGAGGTAGCAGGGATTTTCAATCTCCTCTCCGGCCACGATATCATAGATGGAAGAGTCAAATACCCGGATAGGAATTCCAAGAAGCCTGGCATTATCTGTGATTCTTCGGTAGTTCTCCTCATTGTAGCCCGGATTCATAAGCAGAAATTCCAGACTGAAGTTCTGCTTCCCATGCCGCAGGAGCTCCTGAAAGAGCTTGGCCATTATCATGGAATCCTTGCCGCCGGAGATGCAGACGGCGATCTTATCCCCGTCCCGGATCAAATCGTACTCCCTGATGGCCCTGGTGAACTTGCACCAGATGTCTTTCTTGAACTTCTTGATCAGGCTGCGCTCAATTTCTCTGGTCCGGTCGGCGACCCTGTCCTCTTCCTCCATAAATCGCGAGAGCTGATAGCGAATATAGGCCTGGTAGCCGTGCTTGATCGAATAGATCTCATAGCCCAGAGCTGACAGGTCTCTGGCGACCTCCTCCGAATGTTCTCCCGAATAACACAGGAGGTAGACTGGCCGATCCAGGGGAAGTTCCTCTCTTCTTTCGACGACCTCCTCCCAGAAGATATTTCCGGCTCCCTCGATGGTATCCTTTGCAAACTCCTCCCGACTTCTGACGTCGATCAGGCATTTGTCCCGGGGATCCTCCATCATCTGCTCTATAGTGCGAACATAGGCCCTTTTTCCTGAGCCTGCCTCCTCTGCAGCCGCAGAGGACTTTCGTCCAGGCCTCGCTTTCTCTCCGGCCACAGAGACTTTCTCAACCGAAGTCTCTGCGCCTGTGACAGAAATTCCTCGATCAACACTCTGCTCATCTTTGGCAGAAATCCTCCGATCAACACTCTTCTCGTCTCCGGCAGAAACACTCTGCCCCATACCGTCCTGATTTATCTCCTGACTCACCTATCACTCCTCTTCCACATGTTCTAAGGCGGTGCCTATAATGCTCGATACATGCGCGTCTGCCAGAGAATAATAGATCTGTTTTCCATCTCTTCTGGCCTTGACCAGACGGGTGTTCTTTAAGATCCGCAGCTGATGGGAAATCGCCGGCTGGGTCATGGACAGGGTCTCCGCCAGATCGCTCACGCAGATTTCACCCTCGCTGAGAGCACAGAGAATGCGGATACGGGTGGCGTCTCCGAAGATTTTAAAGAGCTCTGCCAGTCTCAGCAGAGACTCCTCCTTGATGTCAAAAGCTTTCATATTGTTCGAGCCCTATCTTTTTTTACAGTTTCTTTACAAAGAGTACCCGAACCGCGTTGATTACGCAAATAACCATAACGCCCACATCAGCGAAAATCGCCAGCCACATATTGGCGATCCCGAGAGCGCCGAGCACAAGGCAGGTCAGCTTCACACCGATGGCAAAAACCAGGTTTTCATAGACAATCCGCATGCACTTTCTCGCAATTCGGATGGCCTTGGCAATCTTCACGGGATCATCATCCATGAGAACCACATCGGCAGCCTCAATCGCGGCGTCAGACCCCATAGCCCCCATGGCGATTCCAATATCCGCCCGGGTTAAAACCGGGGCGTCGTTGATCCCGTCTCCCACAAAGGCAACTGTCTCTTTCCCCTCTTTTTGGCTCAGGATATCCTCCAGGGCAGATACCTTGTCCTGGGGCAGAAGCTGGGACCGAACCTCGGAGATTCCAACCTGATTTGCAATATTTTCCGCCACAGCGCAACTGTCCCCGGTCAGCATCACCTGACGGCTGACCCCAAGCTTCTTTAACTTGTCAATCGCCTCTTTCGAGGACTCCTTGACCTGGTCCGCAATCACAATATGGCCGGCATATGCCCCGTCCACTGCCATATGAACAATGGATCCCACAGAGTGACACTCGATGAAATTGATCCCGACGGTATCCATCAGTTTGCCGTTTCCACAGGCCACCTGATGTCCGTCGACCTGGGCAATCACACCCTGCCCTGAAATCTCTCTCACATCTCGAATGACCGAGAAATCAATCGGCTTGCCGTAGGCTTCTTCCAGAGATTTCGAAATCGGATGAGAGGAATTGGCCTCTGCGTGCGCCGCCAGACGAAGCATTTCCTCATGGCTGAAGGTCGCGTGGTGCAGACCGCTGACCTGAAAATTCCCCTTGGTAATAGTCCCGGTCTTGTCCATGACAATGATCTTAATCTTGGACAGGGTCTCCATATAATTGGATCCCTTGATGAGAATCCCCGAGGAAGAAGCTCCGCCCAGACCTCCGAAGAAGCTGAGGGGAATAGAGACAACGATGGCACAGGGACAGGAAATAACCAAAAGGGTCAGGGCTCGATAAATCCAATCGCCCCAGTCGGGATTGAGTCCCATAATAAGGCGAATGACAGGGCCTATGAATGCCAGAGCAAGGGCTGAATATACCACAGCCGGGGTGTAATAGCGGGCGAACTTGGAAATGAAGTTCTCTGATCTGGACTTTCGGGAGGAGGCGTTCTCCACCAGGTCTAAAATCTTAGAGGCTGTGGACTCCTCAAATTCTCTTGTCGTCCGGATTGTCAGAAGGCCATCCTGATTGATACAGCCGGAGAGGACTTCTGATCCTTCCGCGACCTCTCTTGGGGCGGACTCTCCGGTCAGAGCAGCCGTATCCAGACTGGATTTTCCCCTGATCACCGTCCCGTCAATGGGAATCTTCTCCCCAGGTTTTACCGTGATTGTCGATCCGACTCCTACCTGATCCGGATCGACCTGGACTGTCGTCCCGTCTTCTCGCAACAGATTGGCGTAGTCCGGACGAATATCCATGAGAGCTGTGATGTTCTTTCGGCTCCGGCCGACAGCGACAGACTGGAAGAACTCCCCGATCTGATAGAAGAGCATAACCGCGACACCCTCGCGGAAATCGCCCAGAGCCATGGCTCCGACGGTGGCGATCGCCATGAGGAAGGCCTCATCAAAAGGCCGCCTCTTGGCAATATTTCGAGCAGCTCCCTTTAATACCGACCAGCCCAGGAGAAAATAGGGAATCAGGAAGAGGCCATTTTGGATGTATTGCCCGATTCCCTCCGGAAAGGGAAGCAGGGAAATAAGAATCCAGAGAAGGCCGCCCAGCACAATTTCTTTAAATGCTCTCTTCTGTTTTTTGTTCAGATCACGAAACCAGAACATGAAAGCTCCTTTCATCACTCTGTTCAGAAGAAAATCTCGCAGTCGTCCTCCACCTTCCGGCAGTTTTCCAGTACGCGCGGCATGACCTCCGCGGGATCGGCTCCCTCTTCAAATTCCACCTTCATCTGAAGCAGCATAAAGTTGACCAGGGCATCTTTCACTCCATCGGTTTTTTGTGCTGCCTCTTCCATCTTGTTGGCACAGTTGGCGCAGTCAACATCGATCTTGTAGCTCTTCTTCATGGAATTTCTCTCCTCTCCTGCATCGAAATATCAAAAGTGAATGACGTCTCTATACATATGATTAATTGTTCATATGTTTATGTTTAGATACTATCTTTCTTTCATGCTTCTGTCAAGACTTGTTTTTATTTTAAAAGAACTCTTTTTACAGCGGTGAATTGGGGTTATAGGACAAAACGTGTTGATGGCTAATCCCATTGATCATAGAATCTGTCCACCTTATGGAAATCGCTCCAAACAATAGCATCTCCCCATATCGAAAGATTTTTTTCTAGTTTTTGCTTCTCACTCATCTTTTTGTATATGGCAGCTATGCTCCTGTCAGTGGGCATTATATTTAATATTTCAGACAATGAAAGCGGTTCTGGTGAGTGCATATAACACCACCAGTAAACCGCTTTTATTCGTCTCTCGATTGAAAGTCCCCTATGGTTTCTCAGCATCTCTCTTAGCCTGGAATTAACACCTCCCTCAATACGATTATTCATAGATGGAGGGGTAAAATCTCGCTTCAAATCATCATCGAGATAGGTAAAGATGGTGTTCTCTCTGATCAGCTTCAATAGTGATCTTTCCGCTTTTAAAAGCCTCTCGTGCGTGGGCCTTTTCTTTCCGTTCTCATCGATGGTCATCTGGCTTAAAAACTCTTGATGCTTATGGGTCCAGTATACAA
>NZ_JAQT01000014.1:0-60827 GCF_000524295.1 Shuttleworthella sp. MSX8B | reverse complement strand
ATTGGCCGCCTTGCACATGGCGTCGGCTGCCTCAATTGACGCTACTAGACCCCTGGTCTCTACCATTCCCAATGCTTCCTGTGTCATTTTTCTTCTCCCGGCACTCCTGCCATCTCACAGATCCCATCGAGGGGATCAAGTCTCCTGTCCGCAGATCCTGTTCCTGAGGATCCGGGATGCACCTCTCCCAGCCGGGCCTTCGACATGGAATCAACCGGCCCGGCCAAAAGATTTCGCCTTCAATCAAGCCTTAAGCTTTGGAAGAATTCCCTCCACATCATTATGAGGACGGGGAATTACGTGGGTTGCAATCAGCTCGCCCAGTCTTCCTGCCGCTGTAGATCCTGCCTCAACCGCGGACTTGACAGCTCCGACATCGCCTCTGACCATAACGGTCACCAGGCCGGATCCGATCTTCTCTGTTCCGATCAAGGTGACATTGGCTGCCTTACACATGGCGTCCGCTGCCTCAATTGACGCTACCAGACCCCTGGTCTCTACCATTCCCAATGCTTCCTGTGTCATTTTTCTCCTCCTTCATCAGGACTCTGCCTGAATGCTCACTTAGGTGTTTCGGGCTTCTTCGACTAGACCTCCTGCAGGTATCGGTCGCGCCCCGCGTCTTCCGGCGATTCTTCCCTCGCCTCCTTCAGACGCTTGTTCCAGCGGGATGCCGACAAGGCAACCAGCCTGCGAATCTCCTCGTGGGGATTGGCGATCACTCCATAGGAAACCGGTTTTTTGATGGCATTGGCAGAAGCTGTCGAGATCGCCTGCGCGACGTCCTCGACGCTGCCTTCAATGATCATTGTCACCAGCCGTCCTCCGAGTTTTCGCTCCCAGGAAGCCAGACTTACATCGGCTGTCTTGCACATGATATCAAGAGCATCTACTGCCGCGACGACACCCGTGATCTCTATAAATCCATATGACGTCATCTTCCTGCTCCCTGTCCTGTCTTCCCTTCCTGCCGCTGCTCTTCCGATCAAAAATCTCTTAATGGTTCTCATCTTAATCTTCACTTATTCTGATCAGCCGGGCCCGCGACTTGCTGCATGGTCTGAAACTATTTGATTGCGGGCAGGATCTTCTCAACATCCTCGTGAGGGCTTGGGATAACGTGCTGAGCAACCAGCTCTCCCAGGCGTCCTGCCGCTACGGCGCCGGCCTCAACCGCTGCCTTGACGGCTCCCACATCTCCTCTGACCATAACGGTTACCAGACCGGATCCGATCTTCTCCGTTCCGATCAGCTTTACCTCTGCCGCCTTGGTCATGGCATCAGATGCCTCAATTGCCGCGGTCAGTCCTCTGGTCTCAATCATTCCAAGTGCCTTCTTCTCCATGGTAATTCTCCTTTCTCATGGAACATTTTGCTTCACTAACTCTTGTCAAAAGCACAGAGCTTTAACATCTTCTGGGTGTCTTCCGTCGGCCGGGGGATAATGTGATGCTGCACATAGCCCGTCATCTCTTTTGCCTTGGCCATCGCCGCCTCCATGGCCTCCGTCACGTCCGCGACGTCACCGCGAAACTTGATCATCACCAGGAGGGGAACCGGAAGGGAATCCGGGTTCTTCGGCTTATTTTTGTCGAAGGGCTCCAGACGAACATTCGCGGCCTTGCATCCTGCGTCCGCCGCCATAAATGCCGTCGTCAACCCGAACACCTCTAACATTCCGACTGCTTCTGTCATCGCTTGATCCTCTGTCTGATCCCCTTACTCGTTCACCATGCAGATCTTTAAGCCGGTCATCTCCAGATTCTTCTTCAGGGCTTCATTGATCTTAGCTAAGGGATACCTGTCTGTGATCAGTTCATCAATGGGAAGACCGATCGCCTTGGCCCTCTTTAAGAAATCGAAAGTTGTCCCGTAATCCCGCAGGGTATAGACCCAGGATCCCACAATCGTCAGCTCCTTGGAGCAGATATCCAGGTGGGGATTGATGGTGGCGTCACCGCCGTTGATGAAGAATCCGAGCTCGCAGAGACCGCCGCCGCTGCGGATGAACTTGTAGATATTGGAGTGGGCCTTGGGATTGCCCGTACACTGGAAGCCGA
The DNA here is from genome assembly GCF_000524295.1 of Shuttleworthella sp. MSX8B. Lineage (NCBI taxonomy): Bacteria > Bacillati > Bacillota > Clostridia > Lachnospirales > Lachnospiraceae > Shuttleworthella > Shuttleworthella sp. MSX8B. The sequence continues at coordinate 58,767 of NZ_JAQT01000014.1, read as the reverse complement.
AGTCCGCCGGATGTCCGTCAAACTGGGCCTCAAGGCCGGCTGTAAGCGCCTCAATCCCCTGATAGTCCGCGAAGTTGACGCTTCTCTCCGCCCCCATTCTGCGGGCGAATTCCAGGCGTCCCGGATTGCCGTCAACCGCCACGATGTTCTCGATTCCCATCGTCCGAAGCACCGCGATGCAAAGCAGGCCAATGGGGCCGCAGCCCTGAACCACAACTCTTGAATTAAAGCGGAGGATTCCGGTGGACTTGGCTCTCTCTACCGCGTGTACCAGCACTGCCGCCGGCTCAATCAGCATTCTCGAATCCAGATCCAGGTCGCTGACATTAAAGACCGTCGACCCCTCCCGGATGAAGATGTAGTCAGAGAACCACCCGTTCAGATGAATCTGGTCATCAGGCAGCAGGCCATAGACATCGGCCCCTCCGACATTCTGTCTGTTGAGGTCGTACATGGTAATATCCGGATTGTCCTTGAAGATCATGCAGGTCACGACCTTGTCTCCAATGTGAAGATCCTTGCCCGCGCTGTCCTTTTTGACATTCTTGCCCATGGCGACGATCTCTCCGGTTCCCTCGTGGCCCAGGGCTACGGGAATCAGTCCGAAGGGATCTCTCTTGAATTCATGGGCGTCTGTTCCGCAGACCCCGCAGCCTTCAACTCTTACAAGTATGTCTCCGTCTCCCAGAGGGGGAATCGGATACTCCTTGACATCGAAGTGTTCTAAGGCAGTCAGGACTGCCACATGAGCTGTCTTGGGGATCTCTCTCCCCGCGCTCTTCGGGCCGGCCGCGGCTGACCCATCCTGCAGGCTCTCTAAGACCTGTCGCACAATTGTTTCTATATTGTTCTGATCCATGGATCCCCCTTTCAGGTCTCTCATCCGCGTCAGCGAACGCAAAGGCTGTCTGTCATCACACAGTGGCGGGACTTAATGAAGCTCCTGGCACTGGTGAGTCCTTCTCCGGTACGGCTCGCGATTGTAAAGGTGCAGTAGCTCTCGCCTCCAAATCCCAGGGCCGCGTAGGACGGGCCATTTTTCACAGTGATGGTTGTATCCAGCCTTCTGGCGTACTCTGTAATCCGATCCACATTCTTGGAGTGGATGTGAGCGGAGTGCTTATTCCCGTGCTCCAGCCACGCCGCGGCTTCAAGGCCCTCCGCGAAATCCTTGACCCGCACAATTCCAAGAATAGGCATCATCAGCTCCGTTGTGATCAGCGGATGCTCCTTGGGACCGAAGAAGGTAATGCAGCGAATATTCGCGTCGACCTCGACTCCGATCATAGAGAGGAGCTTTCTGGCGCTGCGGCCGACCGCCTTGCGGTTGAGTCTGCCCTTTTCATCCATCACAGCCTTGGTCAGTCGGTCCAGCTCCTCTTCGGAAGCCTGATAGCAGCCCTGCTCCGTCAGCATATAGTGGAGGAGTTCGTCTGCAATGGAGTCCACCGCGACAATCTCCTTCTCCGCAATACAGGGAAGATTGTTATCGAAGGTGCATCCGTTGACGATATCTTCTGCCGCCTTGCGGATATCCGCCGTCTCGTCGACCAGGGCAGGCGGATTGCCGGCGCCTGCGCCGATCGCCCGTTTTCCCGAGGACAGAACCGCCGTGACGACACCCGGTCCTCCGGTCGCCACCAAAAGCTTGATATGCGGCGACTTCATCATGATCTCACTGGTCGCAAGGGTCGGCGCGTCAACCGTACAGGCGATATTGTCCGGTCCGCCGGCCTCAAGACTGGCCTCATTGACCATTTGAATGGTAAATAGCGTCGTCTTAATGGCCTGGGGATGGGGGTTGAAGACGACCGTGTTCCCGCCGGCCAGCATTCCGATGGTGTTGCACAGGACGGTCTCGCTGGGATTTGTGCAGGGCGTAATGGCCCCGATCACCCCGAAGGGTCCCATCTCGATTAAGGTCAGCCCCCTGTCTCCGGAGAAGGCTCTGGTCGAAATATCCTCTGTTCCCGGAACCTTGTCGGCAACCAGAAGGTGCTTTAAGATCTTGTCTCCCACATTGCCCATGCCGGTCTCATTGACAGCCATGCGGGCCAGGATTTCAGCGTTCTCCCTGGTCTTCCGACGGATCGCGCCAATAATTTTCTCCCTCTGATCCATGGGAAGAAGCCGGACGGTCTGCTGGGCTGTTCTGGCCGCCTCGATAGCCTCCTCCATATCAGAGAAGACGCCGTGCATCCCCCTGGCAGGAGCGGAAATCTGCATTCTCGCCACGACCTCTCTCACGACGTTTTGAACAAGCTGTTCATCTGCCATGTCATCTGCTCCTTACTTTCCAAGCTGTTCCAACACCCTCTTGGTGATCTCCGCGATCACCTCCGGGGCCGGCTCCTTGGGGGTTGATGTAATGCTGCCGGTCGTTGCGCCGCTCGCGGGCATCCCGGGAATTTCCTGATGCAGACCGCAATTGTGGCAGTTGTGTCCGTCCTTATTCTGGCAGAGATTTGCCGGATGTTTTCCCGGAAGTCCCATCTGCCTGCGGATCTCATAGAGACGCTCTACCGTCTTCTGATCGAACTCCTTGGGACCGCCAAGCATCTTGGACTGATAGAGCAGCTGCGCGTAGAACTCAACAGACTCCATCTTCAGATAGGCGGACAGAAGATCCGTAGACCAGGTCAGAGCACCGTGGCTCTCTAAAAGAACGGCATCATAGTAGGGAAGATACTTCTCCACATTGTCCGGAATCTCCATGGTAGAAGGAGTCCCGTACTCAGCGATCGGCACGCAGCCCAGGGCGATGACTGCCTCCGGCATAATGGGCTGGGTCAGAGGAATCCCCGCAATCGCGAAGCTCGTCGCGTAAACAGGATGCGCATGAACAACAGAGCCCACATCCGGTCTCTTGGCATAGACTCTCATGTGCATCTTGATCTCAGAAGAGGGCTTAAAGCCGGGATTGGCCTGAATCACTTCGCCCTTCTCATTAACCCTGCAGATGTAGTCAGGCGTCATAAAGCCCTTGGATACGCCGGTGGGTGTGCAGAGAAATTCATGGTCGTTCAGCTTGACTGAAATATTGCCGTCATTTGCAGCCACCATGTTTCTGTTGTAGATCCGCTTGCCGATATCGCAGATCTGCTTCTTCAATTCGTACTCATTGACCATCTGAAATGTCCTCCTTTGTGAATTGGATGGGTTAATGTGTGGCTTTTTGTGGTTTTCACTTGTTATGTTAAAAATTTATCCGGAAGTTGTCAATATAGTCCTTAATTTTTGTTTGTTTTGTTTGTTTTTCCTGTTTGTTTTTGTGCAGTCTGACGAGGCTTTCCGGTCAAAATTCCGCCGGTATCCCCTCGTGGGCTCTCAGTCCTCTTCTTGAGCCGCGTCATCTTGTGCCTGTTGACAGCTTCCCTGCGCGGGATTTATGTCTTGGTGACCGGGCAGACGGAAAAGCCCAGCATCCGGCTGCAATACTCCATGACCGCCGCAATGGAGGATTCCACCTGCGATACCGTTCCGGTCACAATCAAAGACCCCTGCTCCAAGTCAATCAGCTCCAGAGTTACTCCTGAGGACTTAACCGCCAGATCGGCGATGATCACCGCCGTCTCGGCCGGCGAAATCGTCATGACTCCGATGGCGGATCCTCCCTCCTCGTCAGGAGCTGAGATCCCCAGCTTCTCAAAGAGGATCGGATCCGGATTGGCCATGATATGGGCCAGGGAAATCTGTTTTCCGGGGACAAGCTCCTGGATGATTCTCTGTTTGTTATCATACTCGCTCATAAGTCACGCCCCTTAGCCTCCGATCCGGCATTCAAGACTTGTGTTCTCCCTCACCAGTCTCGCCAGCGTCTGCATCTTCTCCCCGTCCGGCAGAGGAGTCTCCTTCATTCCGTAGTCTCTCCCCAGGCCGTCGTACTTATCCTGTCCCAGTCTGTGATAGGGGAGGAGGTGAATGGTCTTCACTCCGGGCAGCTGGTCCGCGAATCTCGCGATCGCCAGGATCTCCTCGGGCCTGTCGTTAAAGCCGGGCACCGTGGGAACCCGGATGGAGAGTCTGGTCTGGCCGGAAGCCGCAATTCTCCTGGCATTTGCCAGAATCCTCTCGTTGGCCACCCCAGTGTACTCCTTGTGCTTGGCCGAATCCATGTGCTTGATGTCTAAAAGATACTGGTCCAGATAGGGCAGAATCGCCTCGATCCTGTCATAGTCGGAATAGGCCGTGCTCTCAAGAGCTGTGCTGATCCCGGTCTCCTTGGCGGCGCGGAACATATCTCTGGTGAATTCCGGCTGGCAGAGACTCTCTCCCCCCGAAAGAGTCAGTCCCCCTCCCCCGGAGGTCCGGTAGTAGATCCGGTCCTTGACCACAGTCTCCATGACCTCCTCGACCGTGACGTCTCTTCCGATCACCTTCTTTTTGCCGGCCACGATCATGGTCTCGATTTCCCTGCTCTGCGACTCGGGATTGCAGCACCACCTGCAGCGCAGAAAACAGCCCTTGAGGAAGACGATCGTCCGTATTCCCTGTCCGTCGTGGATGGAGTAGCGCTGGATATCGAAGATCCTTCCTCGTGTTTTCAAATAGTCTCTGTTCATAGCGGGCTGGTCTGCTCAGTTCTCGAGATGATATCGTCCTGAAGCGACTTGGAGAGAGTCGTAAAGAGCGCGCTGTAGCCCGCTACCCTGACTACAAGCTGCCGATATTTCTCGGGATGCGCCTGCGCGTCAAGCAGGGTATTCTTATCGACCACATTGAACTGCATATGCATGCCCTTCTGGTCAAAGAATCCGCGCACCAGGGCGATAAAGTTATCCAATCCCATATTGCCGCTTAAGGCCGAGGGATGGAATTTCATGTTGTAGAGGGTTCCGTTGGAGGCAATGCCGTGATCCAGCTTGGCAACGGAATTGGCCGCCGCGGTGGGACCGCTGACATCCGTTCCGACGTAGGGAGATACCCCGTCGGCGACAGGCGCATGCGCTAATCGTCCGTCCGGCGTCGCCCCGGTCTGCGCGCCTAAAGGCACATTGGCGGATACCGGATAGAGACCGGCCTGGAACTGACCCCCGCGGGGATTATGATAGGTCTCCACCGGCCTGGTGTAGGTGTAGGCGGCAATCCGGGCGAATTCATCGACCTCATCGTCGTCGTTGCCGAATTTAGGCTCCTCTAAGACAGCCTTCCAGAGATCTTCATAGAGCTTTTTGACATCTGCGGGCAGCTCCATGGAGGAGATGGACTCAATCACTCTCGGGAGCTCATCCCTACCAAGTTCCTTGCCCTGGGCCTTGATCTCGGCCAAAGTCTCCATGGCCAGAGAGAAGATGCTCTCCTCGTCCAGTCCCTGACCGAAATTCATCTTCATCGCGTTCTTGAAATCCGTCAGGCTGTAGCGCTTCTCTTCGAAGACCAGCTTCTTGATGGCGTAGAGGGCATTGCCCACGTTGGCAATTCCAAAGCCCTGAGGTCCTGTGAAATTGTAATGGGCTCCTCCCTCCTCTACGCACCTGCCTCGCTTGATGCAATCGTCCACCAGACAGGACTCAAAGGGGTTGGGCGTCAGGAGACTGTGGGCCACATCGATCGCGTTGTCCGAATTGACCAGAAGAGAGATATTGTAATTCATCTGCGCCTGGTAGGCGGCGAAGAATTCCTCATAGGTCCGCATCTGCTCCACCTTGCCGGTGTGAATGCTGATCTGTTCCCCCTTATCCTGTCCGTCGGAGAAGACAAGTTCCAAGGGTCTGCACATATTGAAAAAGGCAGCGTCGTGCCATCCGTCCGTCTTGCCCGGAACCTGGGGTTCCACGCAGCCGATAATGGAGTAATTCCTGGCATCCTCGAGAGGGATTCCCCTGTTCATCAGAGCCGGAATGATCACTTCGTCGTTGTAGTAGGCGGGGAGACCGACCCCTGTTCTGGTCAAATCAGCCGCCCTGCGCAGAAGGTCATGGGGTGACCCGTTCCAGACCCGGATGGAGAGTGAGGGCATGGGCAGGAAGACATGCTTGGCCGCTGTAATGCACATGAAAGACAGATCCCTGGTCGCGTCTCTTCCCTCGGCGTCCTGTCCTCCGACAATGAGGTTCTGGAAGAGGGAGTAACCGGCGAAGCCCTTGGCGCTGGCCGCGTCCCTGCACTTGTTGAGGTCATTCAGCTTGACGAAAACACAGTCCAAGAGCTCCTGGGCCTCTTCTCTTGTGATCTTTCCAGCCGCCAGATCCCTCTGGAAGAAGGGGTCGATATACTGGTCAAAGCGGCCCGGAGAGATGGAGTGCCCGCTGGACTCAATCTGCAGAATCTGCTGGATGAACCAGAAGCTCTGCAGAGCCTGGGCATAGGAAGCGGCCGGTTTCTCCGGAACGAGGCGACAGCGCTCAGCGATTGCCATAAGCTCCGCCCTGCGCTTGGAATCCGTCGTCTCAGCCGCCTTTTGCTCCGCCAGATCGGCATAGCGATGGGCATAGTCGATCACCGCCTTGCAGTCAATGATGACCGCCTCTAAGAAGATGGACTTCTTCGCGTAGTCCGCGTCTCCCTGGCCAAGTCCTGCCAGCTCCTCCGCCGCCTGGCGGATGATCCCCTCAAGCCCCTGGTTGAGAACCTTCTCATACTGGACAGTCAGGTGTCCCACCCCGTTATAGAAGTAATTGCCAGTCGTAAAAATATTATGTTCGATGGCCTTTTTGGCCTCGGCGGACATATAGGAGGACGCGAGTTCGCTGGAGGTCTTTCCCTTCCAATAGCGGTCCGCCTGACGGATCTCCTCTGCCGTCTTCGGAGAGATATAGAAGGGGTCTGCCTCCCTGTGCTCAACCGTGTCGAACTCCGCTTCCAGCCACTCGAAGGAGAACTCCGGATAGGTCTGGCAGCCGCGCGGGGCAATCGTCGTACTGCCGACAATCAGTTCCTCATCCCGGATGATAATGGGGATGTGCTTTAAGATATGATGAAGTGCCCTGGCCCGGCGCAGGACAATGGGCTGGCCCTCCGTGGACTGATAGGACTCGGTAATCAGCCTGGCCCTGGCGGACTCGATCTCCGGCATTTTGGCATAGAGGTGAGCGACAAGCCTTCCGATCCGGTCAGACTTTGGGATTTCATCGACATAGAATTTCGCCATAGAATGATCCTTTTCTTCTGAAAGAAACTGCAAGCAACAATTCACCACAAAAAGTCAGACATGCGTGTTCATTCAAGATGATTATATGGTTTCTCTTCGATAATATTCAACAAACAACAGTATGGTATTTTATTTTTATGTGGTTTTCACAATTTTGCATGACTATTTTTGTTGATTATTCCTGATGAAGCTGTGGCTTTTCAACATTATGATTAGTATGACCGGCCTGTCAGAGGTTATTTGCAAAAATCATATTTACAAAGGTCATTCAAAAAAATTCCTCACTGCGAAGAGCTACGCTCTGATATGTGACAGGCTTTGAATTTTTGACGCGCTTCTATTTCTATATGGCGAGCTTTGATTTATGGCGCGCCTTGGCATTTTTTGACGCGTTTCGTTTAAGAGATAAGAGAAAGGAAGCTTTTCAGATGATCACAGTGGATCTGCACACGCATACCATTGCCAGCGGGCACGGGAGCACAGCCACCATCGGTCAAATGGCCCGGGCCGCTTCCGAGCGCGGTCTTTGTCTTCTTGGCATCAGCGACCACGGACCGGCCACTCCCGGAGCCGCATTCAGCTCCTATTTTCAAAATCTTGCCTTCGCCCCCAGAGAACACTTTGGCGTCCGCCTCCTCTACGGGGTCGAGGTCAATATTTTAGACGGCGGCGGCCTGGATCTGGACAATTCCGTCCTAAAGCGGCTCGACTACGTCATCGCCTCCATGCACCGCCCGCCCCGCTCTGTCATCTACCGGGGAGACGATGATATCGAGGCCTACAGGGACCGGAATACCAAAGATTATATCGAGGCGATGTCCAACCCCCTGGTAAGAATCATCGGTCACCCGGATAACAGCCAGTTCCCCTACTGCGTCCACCGTCTCACCGACGCCGCGGCCGAATGCAAGGTCATCCTGGAGGTCAACGAGGCCTCCCTGGGGCCGGACGGCTATCACCGGGTAACCGGTCTGGATACGGAACAAAATTATCGTATTTTAATTAAACTCTGCAAAAAGAAGGGAATTCCCCTGCTGATCTCCAGCGATTCCCACGGTCCCGACCGGATTGGCCAGGCTGACCGCGCTCTTTTTCTCCTGCGTGAGCAGGACTTTCCCCGGGACCTGCTGGTCAACGAGCACCCTGAGCTTCTCAGTGTTCCAAGGCAGCCCTGGCGTTCTTCCCGGCCCGCTCAGACAGGTCCAGATACCGGCGCTCTTCCTCTTTCGTAAAGCCTGCCATAATCGCCCTGCGATAGTCCGCAAGCGCGCTGACCAGATCCTCGGTCAGATCTGCCGCCTTGTCGGTTATGCGCAGGTTTAAATCTCCCTGTTTTACACCCTCCGAGATCCGATCCCGCAGATGGGTCTCCGTTTCCACATAGCCCTGCTGCAGGAGCTTCTGCAGAGATGCCGCCGCCAAAAGGGAACTGACTCCCGCATAGGCCGCGAGCTGCCGGCGGCTGGTCTTGCGATTGACCGCCGCAATGGTCAGAAGGATCCGCAGATCCACATTGGACAGATCATAATGCTGTCCCACCGGCTCCAGGTACTTATCCAGAAGCTTGCGCTGATAGTAGGCATTGGTCAGAAGCGTATCAGAGGCCTGTGGATTCATATCAACATTCTGTCTCTCCTTGCCCAGGCGCTTGGTCCCGGGGAGAAAGGAAATTGCCCCGGCATCTCTGGCAAAGGCCCCCAAAAATCCGTAGATCTGTATCCGCCGGGCCTCATAATCCTCCGGATCATAGACCCTGGCAAAAAAATCATTGTAATAGCGAAAGACGCTCGCCTTCATTTCAACCGTCTTCGTAATCGACAGCCCCTGCGAGACCAGAGAGCCCTCCGTCTTTACATAGTAGTAGACAGGTACCTGAAGGGCAAAAATCCCCTTACAGTGCAGCAGATACTCCATATTAAAGAGAAAATCTTCACACCAGCTGACCTCAGGATCCATACGGATCCGATTCTCTTCTATCATCTGACGCGAGTAGAGCTTATTCCAGATCACCCCATAGTAGAAGTCCGCCGGATTCTCCATCATGTGGCCGGCGAAGGTCTGCAGATCCATCAGACTGTCTTCTTCAATATCTCCTTTATGGGAAACATGCTCCCCCACAACCCGATAGAAGTCGGTTACGACCAGATCCGCTTTCTTCTGCTCCATGGCCCGTACCATAAGTTTGGTCGCCTCGGGAGCAATCCAGTCGTCCGCGTCTAAAAACTGGACATAGGTACCTCTGGCCAGGTCCAAAGCCTGATTTCTGGTGTCAGACACACCGGAGTTGTTCTTGTGAACCAGGCGGATCCGGGAATCCTTCCCGGCATATTCATCCAGGATGGCCGGGCTCTCATCCGAGGAGCCGTCATCCATGAGTAAAAGCTCAAAATCCGTAAATTCCTGCTTTAATACCGAGTCAAGGCAGCGCCTGAGAGCAGAAGCCGCATTGTAAACAGGAATAATGATACTGACTTTGGGATTTGGGTCCATTTTCTCTCCTCCCGGAATCCATAACCGATTCTCACTTCATTAGAGTGCAGCCAGATTAGAACGCAGCCGGTTCAGTTGGCTTCATCTCCGATGCGTTCCTGGCAGGCAGACGTTCGCCGCAAAAAGAAGGACTGTGAAATCATCTCCTTCACAATCCCTCTCACAATTCAATCCAGTTTAATTCCCCCAAGAAGGTCCGCCAGGGAAGTCCCTGTCGACTCCCTGTCGGCGTATCTGGCCACCTGTTCGTCCTGGGCCTTTCTGGCCGCCGCCTCCTTTGACGGCCGCTCAAGAAGCTCGACGGCCTTCATGGACAGGCTGACCTTTCCGTCCTTCATTCCGGTGATCTTAACCCGTACCTTCTGTCCCACACGAAGCGCGTCCTCCACCTTCTCGACCCTCTTAAGAGAGATCTGAGAGATGTGCACCAGACCGTCCAGGCCATCCGCAATATTGACAAAGGCTCCAAAGTCCTTCAGTCGGGCCACAGTGCCCTCGACTATGGACCCGACCTCCAGGGCATCCAGCTTCGCCTGCTGCTCCAGGCGCTTCTTCTCCTGTTCTACCGCTCTGGCGGAGAGCACCAGCCGGCGCTTGGCGGGCTCGATGCTGTCGATCTTAACCTCCAGATCCCTGCCGACGAAATCGGCCAAATTGTCCACATAGGAGGCGGCCAGTTGGCTCGCCGGAATAAATGCCCGCAGGCCCTTCAGGTAGGCGACCACTCCGCCCTTGACCTGTTCGCGGACATGGACGGTCAGCGTCTCGTTTGCGCTGTGCGCATCCTTCAGCTGATCCCAGGCATCCGTGTGCCTGGCCGCATTGACCGAAAGACGAATATTTCCCCTGCCGTCATCTAAAGAAGTGATCTTGGCAGTCAAATGCTTGCCGTTTCGAAGATGCTTGTGGGGATCGTATCCCTCTTCCTCACTCAGATCCTCAAAGGCGATGATTCCGATCTTACCGGCGTTCAGATCGACTGAGACCTCATGATCACTCACACCTAAAACCTCGCAGTTGACAATATCGCCCACTTCATACTTGATTGACATAAGAACTTCTCCTTGTTTCTAAACTCGTCCCCTCTTTGCTATTCCCGGCTCGGACCTTTTGGCCCGGAAATTGCTGCCATGAGATTCCCGCGAACTACATACCTATTATTTTACTTATTTTTCAGATAGCCGCAACACTTCCACCAGGTGTCCGCCGGCTCCCAGCAGATCCGCTCTCTCACAGATCGCCAGCTGGTAGTCCAAAAAGCAGGCAAACTCCTCCTCGGAGAGAGCGTTTAATTCCCTGCGCATATAGTTGGCCGGACCGTCTGGTGAGAAGATCCGCTCCCGAATCAGCTGCGGCGCCCCTCTTTTGCCAGGCGCATTCCCTCCGCGGATTGACCTGTCTGCGCCTGCGGTCAGACTTTCTTCCTGACTGTTCCTGCCCGCCTTCTCCCACCTTTCCCTGATGATGCGGTTTGCCTCCCGATCAAAGGCCGCGATATCCTCCAGACGCACATAGTCGTAGAGATCGCCCGGGGACGGCTGCAGGGCAAAGGAAGCATCCAAACTCCCCTTCGATCTGTGATCCCTGCTGAAGGACCCGATTTTATCAGACTCCTCCTGCACTTGCTCCTCTGTTTGCACCCCTTCCGTTTGCAGCCGCTCTGCTTGCATCCGCTTTTCTTGTATCTGCCCCTCTTGTGCCTGTTCTTCTTGCAGGCGCCCTGCTTGTGTCTGCTCTCCTTGCACCCGCCCTGTCTGCGTCTGCTTCTCTTTCTCAGCCTGTCCTTTGGCCCGCAATTCCAGGATGTGTCTCTGCCCAAAACCGTAGGTCAAAACCGAGTACTCATTCATCAGATAGGCCACCAAAAGTCTCCCCCGCGGGGCCAGCAGGCGCGCCGACTCTGCGAGGGCCTGCGCCTTATCCTGATCCCTGATCAGATGGTACATGGGTCCCAGCATAAGAATCAGATCAAAGCTTCCATTGCACTCTTGCCCCAGGCCGGCCCCTGCTAAATCCCTGGCGTCTCCCTGTCGAATGTCGAGACCGGTCCATTTCTGGCGCATACAGCCGATATTGTAGCGGACCAGCTCTACCGCTGTGACCCTATGTCCCTCTTTTGCCAGGGGTCCGGCGTAACGGCCTGTCCCGGCCCCGATATCAAGAACGCGAAGGGATTGCCCCTCCGCGCCCATGTCTGAAATCGCCTGATTGATAAAATGCCGGGTCAGACGGTACTCTACCTGGCCATGTCTGGAATCCAGTCGTTTTTCCTCAGGAAACTTATTGTAGTAGGCAATCAGCTTCTGATCGTGCCAATCCATCCTGCCCTTCCTCACTTTCCTCCATGGACTTCATGAATTTTGAGGCATCTGTTTCGCGTCAAGATCCCAGGCAAGCTGCTCATTCCCTTTCAGGACATCAGCTGCCCATCTCCTTCGAGGTATCAGCTGCCCAGCTCTTTCGGAGCATCAGCTGCCCAGCCCCTTTGGGACATCAGACCCTGCTGGTCTCCAAAAGATTCGCGAAGGTCAGCGCCCTCCGCAGGGCATTGCCCAGAATCAGCGCCATGATCATCTTTAGGGCGTCAAAAATCAAAAATGGCAGAACGCAGGCCGCAAGAGCGGCGATCAAACCGGTCTTCATGACAAACATAAAATACATTGTGCCCAGGGCATAGCAGGCCGCAAGCCCCAGAATCATGCCTGTGATCTGCAGTCCATAGCGGGCCAGTCCCTTCCTGTGGTCTGACAGGGTCACAAAGCCCCCACAGATGGCCGCCAGGAAGAGGAAACCGATCAGAAAGCCTCCGGTTGGACCCAGCATCTTCCCCGGTCCTCCGGCAAAACCGGAGAAAACAGGCAGTCCGACCAAACCCAGGAGCAGATAGATGAGAACGGACAGGCTTCCCCATTTCCCTCCCAGAACATAAGCAGCCAGGTAGACCGCCAAAACTCCCAGAGAGACCGGAACGCTGCCGAGCGGAACCGACAGAGGCCCCAAAATGCAGCAGAGCGCCGCCATCAGTGCCGTAAAAGCCAGCTGTTTTACCTTCATTTTCCAATACCCCTTTCCTCTGTCCTGCCTGAGCTCTCTCAGGTCAACGGCCGGTCCGTCTCTTCTCTTTTGACCGTCTCCTTCTTAACAAACTGTACATACTTGACGTATCTGTACATATCCCGCACAAATCCGTGAATATCCCGCACACTTCTGCGCATGTCCCGCACAAACCCGGCGAAATCTTTTCCATTTTAGCATAGATGAGCTGATTTTCGATTTGCTTTTCGAAACATATTTCTTTTCCGGCGCGGATTCACTATAATGCCAGGAAACGAGTGATATATGGTTGATATCTTCCATTGCTCACAGCTACTTGCTCCAAAGGAGGATTTCATGAAACACAGATCTCTTTATGACCGGATGATCCCCGTTATTTTTGCCTGTATTCTCGTCTCCATGGCCACAGGCTCCTTTTGGGATCTGTCCATCTCCTATGCCCTCTTAAACCAGGAAAGTCTCCCGGCTCTTCTGGCTGCCGGATACGGTTCTATGCCAAACTATCTGCTGGGCGTCATCTGCGGTTACCTCCTGATCCGCCGGGCCAAGCCCTCCGGGCCTCCCCTGCAGTACTACGGGCGAGTGGTCTTCGGAGGGCTGGTTCTGGCCGGCTGCGCCTTCTACGGGGGCTATGACACCTGCCACTATATCACAGAACTGCCCCGCGGACTGGCCATCGGTCTCGGCTTCGGTTTTGCCGTCCTGGCCTGTCTCTTTGCAGAATGGACCTTAAGAGACGCGTCTGACGACGCCGTCGCGCGCCTTCTTAAGATCCTGATCCTCATTGCCCTTGGACCGACCATTCTCACCCACCTGATCAAAATTCCATGGGCTCGCCCCCGCATGCGCCTTCTTGTCTCCGGCATGGGACAAATGGTCTCTTTTCATCCCTGGTATCAGCCTGGTCTGGCGGACAAGGCACAGCTGATCGCCTCCGGCATCCCAAAGGATGATCTCAAGTCCTTTCCCTCCGGGCACACGACGGCGGCGGCAACCGCGCTGAGTCTCTACTACATTGCCTCCGCCAGCCCCCTGCTTCGGTCACGCCGCTATCAATTCTTCTTTGGAGGCCTGTGCTGGACCCTTCTGATCGCCTTAAGCCGCATCATCATCGGAGCCCATTTTCTGACGGATGTCACCGCCGCCTTTGCCATCACCTTTACGATCTTTGTTGTCGGCGGAAAACTCTATCGGGCGGATCTGCTCCTGTCAGAGTGACTAGCTCTCGTTGACCAGCTTTCCGGTCATATGGTCAATGGTCAGCTCCAGCAGGCAGACCCGAGACAAAGACTTTTTCATCTCGAGCTCTACCCCTTCTCTGGTCGGATAGTACTTCATCCCAAGGGCCCGAACCTGCCCCTCTATCATCATCGGGTCGCTTATTTCTCTCACGCGCCCGAAAATGACCAGGCTGCGCACATTCCAGGACCAGTCTCCTTCCCTCTTAAATCCCTTGTCCATGACAGAGAAGCAGACCTTATCATTGAACCGAAGGAGATCCAGCTTGAATCCCTGCATGGCGCAGTGAAAGTAGATCCTGCCATTTCCTTCATTGTAGAGAAAGTCCAGAGGAATCGCGTAGGGATATCCGTCCTCTCCGATCATTGCCAGCACACCTCTGCCTTCCTCTCTCAAAATCTTCAGGCAATCCTCCTGACAGATCTGCTGCCGATAGCGACGCATCTTTCGAAACATGAATATCTCCTATCCTCTTTCCCATTGGAACAAGTCCCATTTTACCCGATCACAGGCATAAAATGCCGACCATGTTTTCCCGCAGCCGCAATCCTGTGTCTGCGCGATCCTTCATGGCCGGCATTCTCTTTTTATCATTGACCGGGAGCGATCAGCCCTGTCCCTATACGCCCAAGCGCCGGATCAGCGACCATCTCAGTCCGCATGCCATCTCATTTTACGGTCAGCCCCATTGCGTTTGGAATTGCCAAAGACAGGGCCGGGATATAGGTCACTGCCAGAAGGGCCAGAATCAATACTGCGAAGTAGGGAATCAGCTTGGGCGTCACCTCCTCAATGGTCACCTCTCCAATTCCACAGCCGACAAAGAGAACGGAGCCGACGGGAGGAGTGATGTTGCCCAGACACATGTTGAAGATCAGCATGACGCCGAATTGCACACTGCTCATTCCAAGCTTGGTCGCAATCGGCAGGAAGATAGGGGTGAAGATCAGGATGGCGGGGGTGATATCCATAAACATCCCGACCACCAGGAGAATGATATTCATGAGCAAAAAGATCACATACTTATTGGAGGTCAGCCCCATAAGTCCGGAAGAGATCGCCTGGGGAATTCCCGCATAGGCCATGACAAAGGACATGGCGGAGGAGGCGGAGATCAAAAACATAATGATCCCCGAGGTCTTGGCGGACTTGAGCAGAATATCCATGAAAGACTTGAGACTGATGCTCCGGTAAATCAGAGACAGAACCAGACAGTAGAGAACCGCCACGCCGGCGCCTTCTGTCGCCGTGAAGATTCCGGCTACAATACCGCCGATGACGATAATAATCAAAAGCAGCGAGGGAATGGCCTCCCAGGTGGTCTTCAGGATACTCCTGGACTTATCTCTTCCAACCGCTTTCATCTTGTGCCGGATCGCCCAGAAGAAGGCAACTCCCATACAGCAGATGCCCATCAGGATTCCGGGGATATAGCCCGCCATAAAGAGGGTGGATACGGACACTCCGCCGGCCACCGTAGAGTAGACGATGAAGGCGGAAGTCGGGGGAATCAGAAGTCCTGTCGGCGCGGAGGCAATATTGGCCGCAGCCGCATAGGCGGGATCGTACCCGTTTTCCTTCTCAATCGGATTAATGGTTCCTCCCATCGCGGAGGCCGCGGCAACCGAGGAACCGGACAGGGCTCCGAAGAGCATATTGCCCAGGATATTCGCCTGTGCCAGGGAGCCCGGAATCTTTCCGACAAAGATCTGAGCGAAGTTAATCAGTCTTCTGGCAATCCCTCCGTTGTTCATGATGTTTCCCGCCAGAATAAAGAGGGGAATCGCCAAAAGGGAGAAGGACTCAACCCCGGAGTTCATCTTCTGCATGGCGATGAAGGTGACCTGATCCCAGGACAGGGTGGAGGCCGCTGTCACCAGAGCAGATACCAGAATGGATACAGAAATCGGTACTCCCAGAAAGAGCAGGACGCCGAATACGACGAATAAGAGCACAGTTGTTAATCCTACAGTCATGGCTTGACCTCCTCTTCTGCCTCTTCAATCACAAAGATGCCGGTGATATCCTCATAGATATTGATCAACTGGAAAAAGATGATAAAGACGCCGGAAATCGGTGCAATCGAATACACTAAGGTTCTTGGGATCCCTAAAAGAGCGGAGAACTCGGCGTGGGCGGACAGCGCCAACTTGAAGCCGCCGATTGTGATCACAAAGAGGGCGACTGCCAGAATCAGAATATCAATCAGAGTCGCGAGAATCCTGTGCGGCAGGCCGGTCAGCCGGTCCTTGAGCAGGGTTAAAGCCATGTGCTCTCTGGCGGAAAAGGCGTAGGCCGCGCCGACGAAAGAGGTCCACACCAGGGAGTACTTGACCAGTTCCTCTGTAAATGCCGCCGGATGCCCCAGGATATATCTGGTAAAGACCTGCCATAGAACCAGAACTGCCATAAAAGACAGGAGAATCGCGCAGACGATTGCCAAAAAAGTGTTGCTGAATTTCTTTATCTTACCAAGCGCTATTTTCATCAGTTCGCCTCCCTTACCTGCTCAATCGACTGCATGAGACGTTTCACACCGGGATACTTGTTCTCATAGGTCTGGATCATAGGAGCTGTCGCCGCCTGAAAGGCGGCCTTGTCCACATCATAGACGAAGGTGACTCCCATCTCCTGCCTAGCCTGCTCGACAGCCTTTTCGGTTGCCTCTGCCCAGAGCTCCTTCTGATACTCTGTCGAGACCTTGGCCGCCGCCTTGACCGCCGCCTGATCCTCCGCGGACAGAGTGGACCAGACCTTGGCACTCATCACAAGAGCGTCAGGGATCATCTCGTGCTCGTCAACAGAGTAGTACTTGGCCACTTCACCGTGCTTGCCGGTCGTTAAGGCAGTGACATTATTCTCAGAGCCGTCGATGATGCCGGTCTGCAGGGATGTATAGACATCCCCGTAAGACATGGTGACAGGCGTACCGCCCAGGGCCTTCATCATGTCTGTCTGTACCGCCATATCCTGCACGCGGATTTTGAGTCCGTCCAGATCGGACGGGGTCCGGATCGCCTTTCCCTTGGTATAAAAGGAGCGGGAACCGGAGTCGTAGTAGGTCATGGTGAGAAAGCCGTCATCCGCGGAGGACATGAAGAAATCATCCATCTGCTGAGAATCCATCACCCTGTAATAATCCGCCTGGTCATTGAAAATATAGGGCAGACCAAAGGTATTGTAGCCGTCGTTATAGGTCGCCAGATTCGGGGCTGACACCTTGGCCATGGCGACCACGCCGGCCTGCAGCTGTTCCAGATTTTCATTCTCAGAACCCAGCTGCCCATTGGGGTAAATCTTGACAACAATGCGGCCATCGGTTCTCTCCTTCACCTGGTCGGCGAACCTGACCAGGGCCTTGTGAACCGGGTGGTTCTCCGCCTGGTTATGCGCCAGCGTCAGGATCATGGGATGCTCCTTGCTGGCTGCCGCGCTCGAAGCCGCGCTTCCCTTAGCGGAGCCTCCGCAGGCAGTCAGAAGAACCGACAAGCCAAGTAGCAGCGCCAGAGTCAACGCCGTCAGCCTTTTCTTCATTCCTCTATCCTCCTTCATCGTTTTCCCCTGCTTTCGGGAAACCCGTCAAAAAACTACAGCTATTATCATAGTTGGGAACCGCCTTCTTTGTTATTGATTTCTTGCACGAAATCCCCGGCTTTTTTACAAATCCTGCTGTCTTGTTTCGAAAAATTTTAGGAACTGATCAACGATTCACTTATGCTGAGCTTTTGGGTATGGACTCTCATTTTGCGATTGAGGATTTTCGAATATCCTCCTGTTTTCCTGTCCTGCCCCTGTCTCAAATACAAAATCCGTCTCAGGCGCCATATAGGGCGATCACCTGAGACGGATCTGTCTTTTATTTCATCTTTCTTTTTTAGGGGAAGCCGTTCTCTGCCTAAGGGGAAATGCTTTTTCGCTCTCACACCCCGGCAGACTCAAATCCTCTCATCTTCTTGGACCCTCTTGTCTCCTCGAGCACTCTCATCTCCTCGTACACTCTTGTCTCCTCGATCCCCTCAGCCCCTCGAATCCTCTGAGTTTCTCAGACCCTCTTATCTCCGAAGAAGAAGAGGGCTACGGTTCCCGGCCCCGTGTGGGCTCCTATGGTCGGGCCAATGGGGTTGATCATAACTTCGCCATCCATCTGAGGGAAGAGCTCTTTGACCAGAGCGGCCACCCCTTCGGCATCCTCCAGGCAATCCGACTGAGAGATGAAGACCTTGCCCTGATAATCAGGTCCCCCCTCGGCGTGCTCCAGCATCTTCTCAACAATCCGCTGCATCACCTTCTGCTTCCCTCTGATTTTCTCTCTGGGAATGAGATGTCCTGCCTCATCCATATTGAGCAGGGGACAAATGCCCAGCATTCCACCTAAAAATCCCGCCGTCTTGGAGATCCTTCCCCCCTTGACATAAAAGGTCAGATCCGTCGAGAAAAACCAGTGATGAACCAGCAGCTTCTTCTCCTCCGCCAGATCCATAAGCTGCTCGTAAGCAAGTCCCTCATCCCTTTGATCCGCCAGATATGACAGGAGAAAACCGAATCCGGATGAAGCCCCTCTGGAATCCACTACGCCGATCTTCCTGTCAGGGAATTTGGT
This sequence comes from Shuttleworthella sp. MSX8B, assembly GCF_000524295.1. NCBI lineage: Bacteria > Bacillati > Bacillota > Clostridia > Lachnospirales > Lachnospiraceae > Shuttleworthella > Shuttleworthella sp. MSX8B. Next base: position 40,294 of record NZ_JAQT01000014.1, on the reverse strand, counting down.
CCGCAGCTCTTCCGCTGCCAGCCTGGCCGAGTTATAGGATCCGGAAAGTCCGGAAGAGAGCTCGATATGAAGAATATCCTTTCCCTCTTCCAGAAAGGGACGAAAGAAATCCATATACTCCTCAATATTGACCTGGGAGGTCTTGGCATCTTCTCCTCCTACCATGCGGCTGTAGAAAGCTCTGGCGTCCATGGCCTCCCAGAGATCGTCCATATGCTCTTCTTGTCCCAGACGATAGTGGAAGCAGACATAGGGAATCCCCCGTCCCTCCAGGTAGGCTTTTGGCAGGTCCACCGTCGAACTGCAGGTCAGTACATAGTCACTCATGATTCCTCCGATCTGTGCTTCCTCTCTGCCTCTTATCCTAATCCAAGAGGAGGATGCATGCCAGTAGAATCTTCTCCTGGATTTTCTCTTCTATAATATAGTATTAAGTATAAGCCCGGCGAATGGCAGCGATAGAGATTTCGTATTGCGAGCGCCGCCTGCTTTTCTTTCCCTGACTGGACAAGGGCCCTCCTCCCCTGTATGATAGTCTGCGTGTATATTTCGCTGATCTCGCTGATCTCGATATCCGATTCTCAACTTCCCTCATTTGTGTGACAGGATCTGCAATCGAATAGCAGCCCCGGAAAAGGAGAAATTATGTCTGAGAAAAAATCAAAGAAAAACAAGCTGTCACTGACCAGCCAGATTTTCATCGCTCTGATCCTGGCCATCATCATCGGATCCATCTTCGCCTGCCTGGGTCAGGCTCAGATCGCCAAGACCTATATCAAGCCCTTTGGCGTCATTTTCCTGAACCTGATCAAGTGGATTGTAGCCCCCCTGGTCTTCTTCTCGATCATGGCCGGCGTCATCTCCCTGCAGGATGTCCGCAAGGTGGGCTCCATCGGAGGCAAAACGATCAGCTTCTACCTCCTCACGACCGCCTTTGCCATCACCATTGGACTGATCATCGCTAATCTGTTTAAGGGCATCTTCCCCGTGCTGGCGACGACAGACCTTTCCTACAAGACCGAGGCCGCGGTCAGCTTCATGGACACCATCGTCGGCATTTTCCCCAGCAACTTCGTCAAGCCCTTTGCCGAGGCCAATATGCTGCAGGTCATTGTGGCCTCCCTCTTCATCGGCTTCGCCATTATGCAGATCGGCCCCAGAATGAGCAAGGTCGAGGAGGCGGTCAATATTTTAAATGACACCTGTCTCAAGGTCATGGAGATGATCTTAACCCTCTCTCCCATCGGCGTCTTCTGCCTGCTGGCTCCCGTTGTCGCCGAGAACGGTCCTGCCATCTTAGGTTCTCTGGCTGCCGTCCTCGCGGTCGCCTACCTCTGCTATCTGGTTCACGCCATCTTGGTCTACTCCCTCACCGTCCGCGCCGCGGCCGGGATGAGCCCTTTCAAATTCTTTAAGGGAATGATGCCCGCCATCCTCTTCGCCTTCTCATCCGCCTCCTCTGTGGGAACTCTCCCCCTGAATATGGAGTGCACGGAGAAGCTTGGGGCCAAGAAGGAAATCGCCTCTTTCGTCCTTCCTCTGGGAGCGACCATTAATATGGATGGAACCGCCATCTATCAGGGCGTCTGTTCTATCTTCATCGCCTCCTGCTATGGGATTCATCTGACCTTCCCCCAGATGCTGACAATCGTCCTGACCGCGACCCTGGCCTCCATCGGAACGGCCGGTGTCCCCGGAGCCGGCATGGTTATGCTGGCTATGGTACTTCAGTCGGTGGGACTTCCTGTCGACGGCATTGCCTTAGTTGCCGGCGTTGACCGCATCTTTGACATGGGCCGTACCACGGTCAATATCACGGGCGACGCGGCCTGCACCATGGTCGTCAATGCCTTGGAAGAGCGCAAGGCAGCCAAGAAATCTGCGCAAGTGCATTGAAGCAGCATCTCTTTGTTCCAGCTTTCAAGGGCCCCAAATACGAACTCCGCACATATCCTTTTGCTGGATTCAGTAAGGAGAAGCCCATGCAAGTCACCATCCACACCTATCTCATTGTTCTTCCCCTTCTCTTTTTGGGCGGTTTTGTCGACTCCATCGGCGGCGGAGGCGGCCTTGTTTCTCTCCCCGCCTACCTGCTGTCCGGTCTTCCCCCTGTTCCCGCAGTGGCCACCAACAAGTTCTCCTCCGCCTGGGGGACCGGACTAACCACCGGCCGCTTCGCCATCAATCGACTGATCCCATGGAAGGCAACGCTACCTGCTATTCTCATGGCCTTTATCGGTTCTACCCTGGGCGCCCACCTGGCCCTGGTCATCGACACGAAAATAATGACCTACCTGCTCTACTTCATTCTGCCGGTCACTGCATTTCTAGTCCTCAATAAGAATCTCTTCAAGGAGCACGATGCATCAGAGCGGGTATCCAGGAGGGTGACTGCCCTCATCGCCTGCCTTCTGGCCTTCTTCATCGGCATCTACGATGGCTTCTACGGGCCCGGAACCGGGACCTTTCTGATCATCGGCCTGACCATTCTGGCCAGGCTTCCCATGACCCAGGCCAACGGTATGACCAAGGCCATCAACCTGACCACCAATGTCGCCGGGGCCGTCGTCTACCTGATTAACGGACAGGTACTGCTGACTCTTGGCATTGCCTCTGCCGCCGCCAATATGCTCGGCAACTATGTGGGAAGCGGTCTGGCCATGAAAAACGGGACGAGAATTACCCGTCCCATCATCCTGGCAGTGCTTGTCCTCCTGCTGATCAAGGTTATTTTTAAGTTCTGATCAATACCGCAGCCTATCCCCTTCTTTTGGGAGGGAAGTTTCGACGTTCGATCTGCCCAATCGTAAAGCCGGTCTATCCCTTCCTTTTGAGAGGACCAACGAATTTACATCACAGCAGCGGCGTGATCCACATAGATCTGCTGGATCTTCTCGAGACGTCCCAGGCCTCCCAGCTGACATTCAATCTCTTCAAAGGATCCCGTGGCCGCAAAGAGATTCTTCCAGGAATCCTCCCGGTCTCCCGCCATGTCATTATTTGCATGATCTCCTGCAACAACCATCAGAGGACGCAGGATTACATGCTTAAATCCTTCTCTCTGCACCTCAGAGAGAATGTTGTGGATGTCCGTCTCCGGGCAGTCTCCGTCTACGGTCGCGACGAAGACGTCCTTCCTGCCCTGATCTGAAAAAAGGCTCTGAAACTGCTGATAGACGATGTGCGCCCCATGTTCTGTCCCGTGCCCCATGAGAACCAGCGCCGGCCCCTTGTCGGCCTTATCGACAGGATCCTGTCCCGGCTCCCTGTTCAAAAGACCTGCCTCTTTCCAGGCATTTTCCAGAAGAGCACGAGACACACGGACCATGTCCTCCGTATAATGTGCCGGGTTTTGATCCGTTTCTCCCAGAAGGGGCTGCCCGACAGCCACGGACGCAAACCGGTCCCGATAGCCGCTCAGAATCCGAATCATAAGCTCATACTCAATTCCATGCATGAGATAGGTCGGCTGCAGGATAAGCTGTTTGATTCCTGCGGCAAGAGCGCCTTCCAGGGCCTGGCTGACAGAGTCTACCTGCTCCTGATCCTCTCTTTGCATATGGCGGATAACCCGCGGCGAGCTGAAGGCCCGCGCGATCCGATAATCAGGGTAAGCCCGCGCAAGAGCCTCCTCAATCCCTCCGATATCTGTCTTCCTCGCCTCGGCAAAAGAGGTCCCGAAGGAAACCACCAGTATTTCTTTTTCTGACATCACAGGCCCCTTTCTCAATCATGCGGCGCGACTCCCGAGATTCCCTATCATCATACACGATTTCTCATCAGAAAAACCGTCTGTATCTGGGATCTATTTGTTATCTCCGCCGAACCGGATCCCCTTCTCAAAAGCTCTCCCCTGCCCTACAATAGCGGAAGAATCCCTCCAAAACTCCAGCTGCCGTATTAAGAATTTTCCGCGCACGCAATGAGGTCTGTCCATGATTAGCCTTCTATCCCATTTCTTCCTGAAAAACGAATCCGCCATGACCGAAATCCAGCGCCACAAGGCCTGGGGCATGATTTCCGGGCTGGCCGGAATTCTGCTCAATCTCCTATTGGCCCTGACCAAATTCCTGGCGGGGCTTGCAACCGGCTCTATCGCCGTAACCGCGGATGCTCTCAACAACCTCTCCGACGCCGCCTCCTCCATTGTGACCCTGATCGGTTTTCGTCTCTCTTCCCAGGAGGCAGACCCGGAGCACCCCTTCGGGCACGGACGCATTGAGTATCTGGCCGGCTTTATCGTCTCCCTGCTCATCCTCCTCATGGCCGTGGAGCTCTTCCGGGACTCCGTCCTCGGTCTCTTTGAGAGCAAACCCGTCCATCTGACCATCCTCACCGCAGCTATTCTCCTGCTCTCCATCGCTGTCAAGCTCTATATGTTTGCCTACAACCGCAGAATCGGCCGTCTGACTGGGTCTGCCACCATTCTGGCGGCCGCTACCGACAGCCTGTCCGACGTTCTGGCCACCGGCGTCGTCCTGGTCTCCCTGGTCCTGACCAGGCTGACCGGCCTGAATCGCATCGACGCGATTGCCGGAATCATTGTCGCTTCTTTCATCTGCAAGGCCGGGATCGACTCCATCCGGGATACATCCTCTCCTCTTCTGGGGCAGGCTCCTGATCCGAATATGGTCCGGCGGATAGAAGAAATCGTCTGCTCCTATCCCTCCATATTAGGGGTCCATGACCTGATCATCCACAACTACGGTCCCGGCCGCATCTATGTATCCTTGCACGCCGAAGCCCCTGCCAATTCCAGACTCTTAGACATCCATGACGAGCTGGATGAGGCGGAAGACGCCATCCGCCGGGAGTTCGGCTGCGAGATCACCATCCATGTTGACCCGATCATCCTTGACGACCCCGAAGTCCTTGAGAAGACCGGGCAGATGCTCGGCATCCTGGAGAAGATTGACTCCCGCCTGAGCATGCACGACTTCCGCATTGTCCACAAAAAATCGAAGACCAAACTGGTCTTCGATCTTCTTGTCCCCTATGGATTTCATCTGTCTGACGAGCAGATCCTAACACAAATCCGGGAAAGGGTCCATCGGCAGATGGGAGCAGATCTTGTCTGCTCCATTCATATCGACCGGGACTTCTCCGCGGACAGACAGACGCAATAGAACTTTGCAAGCTTCATATGTTCGGCAAACAGCCGCTGAAAGAGATCAGACTTCCACCTTTACTCCCTTGTGTTCAAAGAGCATTCTCTCGGCCTCGGGATTCCACAGGCCCTTGTGATCTCTGCAGCACTGATCCAGCTTCGCGAAGAAGGGGTCTGACTTTCCGAGCTCCGCGAAGTCCTCAATGGCGGTCATGGGCATATCAAACTGGGTATAGGCCAGCTTTTTGCCCCCCTTGATTTTTGGCAGATTCAAGGTAGTTTCCGCGATACTGTCGATCCCGCCGACATGCGTGATCATAACGGAGGGATCCAGACGGCCGCTGGCAGCCAGCTGATTTGCCTCGATCAGATCGTCATTATTTCCGCCTGTCGTCCCCATCAGGTGGGTGCTGGTATAGTGGAGATCATACATGTTCATGTTGGCGGAGAAATTCTTGTCGGTGGGACCGGAGAAGAAGTTCAGACAGCCGTCAAAGGCCAGAACACTTCCCGCCAACTGGCAGACCGAAGGAATCGGAACCATGACAAAGACGTCGTCATAGCCGTGTCCCTGGGTCAGATCCATCAGCCCCTGCCTGGGATCATCCATTTTGGCTGTGTTGGCGTAAATCAGCTCCACCCCGTGCTCTGCCGCGTACTCCGGGCTGACCACCTCTTTGGCTCGCTCGATTTTGGCATCGTCGACATCCGTGACGACAATCCGTCTGGGATGATAGTCGCAGACCAGGCCATAGGAAACCGATCCCAGTCCCATGGGACCGCAGCCGCCGGCAATCAGAATATTACCGCCCCTCTTTGTCCCCATCTCATGATCATAATTCTGCTTATTGGTATGGTACATGGCGTGATAGCCGCCGATACAACAGCTCATCGGCTCTCCAAGCGACGCCTTGTAAAAGCTGTCCCCGTCAAACGGCATCAGAGCTCCCAGCTCCATGGTCTCATGGGGGAAGATGCAGTAGGTGGTATCTCCCCCATACCACTCATAGGAATAGCCCGGAGAGGCCAGACTCCCCTTATAGTTCAGCGCGGGCTGCTGGGCAAAGCGCATGCCCGGCTGAAACTGATCCTGCCACTTCTTTCCGACCTTGACAATCACACCGGCGAACTCATGTCCGACAATGACCGGATGGGTATCCATATTCTGAGGCGCCCTCTTGTGCTTCTTCCCCTGTTCGACCAGCTTATAAGTGGACATACAGATGCTGTCGGAGTAGATCTTGGCCAGGATCTCATCGTCCCTGATCTCCGGAAGCTCAAACTCCTCCAGTCTCAAATCCCTTGTTCCATACATTCTGACTGCTTTTGCTCTCATTACTCTCTCCTTCTTTCTCCTGAAATTCTGTGACTACCCCGCATGGACCCCTCAGACGCTCGCAAAAAACTCGTAAATTTCGTCCCTGGAGCTGCGGATGATCTTCTCCGTCTCCTCTTCGCTCGCGCAGTGCGTTGCGATATTGGACAGGATATCAATGTGCTCGTCTCCTCTGGCGGCGATCCCAATGACCAGTTTGACGATCTCTTGCTCTCCCCAAGGCAGTCCCTGTGGGAAGGTCATAACGACAATCCCCGACTGTAACACCTGATCCTTCATGCTCTCAATCCCGTGGGGAATTGCCAGGCTGCTGCCGATCGCCGTATTAAAGACCTTCTCCTTTTCCAGCATGGCCCGGGTATATTGATCCGTCGCATAACCGTCTTTGACGAAGATCTCTCCGATTCGCCGGATCACCGCCTCCTTGTCCTCTAACTCGCAGTTCAGATAAATGTTTTCTTTCTTCAGGATCTCACTCATGACTCAAAACCTCTCTCAGATATTTTTCAGAAAATCATAGAAATATTCGCCCAGAATCTTCTTCAGTTCCTTTTTCACCAGCTCTTCATCGCCATGAAGAATGGCTCCAACAAAGGCTTCGTCGCGTATGACGGAAGCGCTGATCTGACCCAGAATCTGCATGTGCATGCGCAGCTGCTCATCCTCCGGCATCACCATAAAGATCACTGCCCGGATCCCCTTGAAATCGGGATCCGCGAAGGACCTGTCCCCCGAAGGCCTGCAGCTGATGAAAACCGGCTCCCGAATCATCCTGCTTCTGCAGTGAAGCAGAGCCAGATCGAGCTCCGGGAAAATCTGACTGTTTAAATGCTCTCGCCTCTGTATTTTCCCCGCGATCTTTTCCGCAACCGCCTGTGATTCTGTGACCCTGTCAGCCAGCTGGTAAACCAGATCGGGAAAGGAAATCTTCGGGTCCGTCTCATAATCGCAATACCTTCGAATCAGTCCCCGGATTTCGATAATCATCTCGTTTGCCTGATCCAATTGACGGTCAAACACCTGATTCTCCGACTCCCGCTTTACATAGGCATACTCTTCGATTTTATTCCTGATCTTCTCAAGGTCACTCTCCGGGACCAGGGGACTGACCCGGATCGAGTCGATCTCATCGGCACACCAGTCAAAGGTTGTCACGAAGAAATCCGTGCGTCTCTCCACATGCTCCGTCAGATCACTCAGGGCATAGGCCGACAGCTCTGCTTCCTGTCCGAACACACGGGTCAGCCTCGCGATCATGAGCTGGGCAACGCCAAAGCCGCTGGAACAGATGATTCCGATCGAAACCCTTCTCCTCTTTCCCTCTCTCTTGCGCACCCTCTCGACTGCCGCGCCAAAATGCATGCTGAGAAAACCGATCTCGTCATCGCTGACCTCAAAGGCTATTTTGTCTCGGATGACCTCCGCCGCCCGCCTGCTCTTCGCGTAAATCTCCGGATATTCCCTCTTGATCTCAGGCAAAACCGGATTGTAGATGCTCATCTTCTCTGACATTCGAAACATGGCCGGCTGCAGGTGCATGATCAGTCCTCGTATGAATTCCTCGTCGCATTTCAGGCTGTTGGCCATCTCTGTGTCAAATTGATCGATCATCCGGTCGATCATCTCGAGCAGGTCTTCCTCCGGAAAGAGAAACTGCCTGTTTTCCGCCTCTGTCTCATGGTAGGCCATCTTGGATCCGAGGAGGTGAAGGAGAATGTATGACAGCTCCTGGTCCGGCATATGAATTGAGAATTCCCGCTCAATCTCCCCGCGGATTTTCCCGGCCAAAGCATATTCATCCCAGGTTCCCAGTTTATTGACCAAACCCGGGTCTTCCTCCACAATTGCCCCTTTCTGGACCCGCTCGACAGCGATGGCCAGATGAAAAATAAGATTCGTGTAGGCGCTCTCCGCCAGCCCCTTGAGCCTTGTCTCCTCCTTTCGCATTCTCGCAAGGACCTCGTAGACCCGGCTGACCGTATCCGTTGCCAAAAGAGCGTAGAGATTCTGATCTCTCGTGTGGATCAGGGCTCCTGCCGCCGACTCCTTTAATCCCTCAATGCCTGCCCAGGGTAGGGACATGTTTTCACTGACGTATCGCCGCATGGCGGCGCGCAGGTCCCGCTCGCTTCCGCTCAAAGTGACTCCGAAGCCCTGTCTTTTGACCAGCTTTAAGTGGTTTTGCTCCAGCCAGGGGCCCAGGGCCGACATATCCTTATTGACGGTCGCCTCCGACACTCCCAGCAACTGGCTGTAATAATAGATCTTCCTCGGGGCTTTATTCCGGATCAGTTCAAAGAGCAGCCGGTTCCTCCTCCCCGCGACGTCCGTCGGCTCGCCTGCTTCTTTTTCCTCTAATTCCCCACGCAGTCTCTCTTTGGCCTGTTCCGAACCCGTGACGGAAATCCCGACTCCTTTTTTGCGGTGCAGAAGCAGACCGTATTCCCTCAAGGCGCCGTCTAAATATTCCACCTCCCTTTGGACCGTCCGACGGCTGACGCCGACCTGGTCTGCGATATCATCTTCCTTCAGCGGTCCCTCAGCGTCCATCAAAAGAAGGAGAATTCCTCTGATTCGATTTGTCAGCAGCATATCATTTCCCTCTTTTTCTTCTGTCAGCCAAAAAGGACCTCAAAAAGACCGGATCACAGTGCTTGTTCGCGGGCATTTTTTATCTCTGTAACCAGGGCGTCATACTCCGGGGCGGCAATAAAGTTACTGATCGTAATGATCCTTGCCTGCGGAGCGCTCTTTTGTGCCCTTGCCGCAAGATCCTGATGGCAGACGAGAAGCTCTGTATTCGCGGGAACTTCAGAGACGGAAGCATGATCAACCTTGATGTCCTCAATCCCCGCCGCCCTCAGTTTCTTCTGCAGGACCGCCGCTCCCATTGCGCTGGATCCCATGCCCGCGTCGCAGGCGAAGACAATCCGGTCAATTGTCTTTAAAGCATAGTCCGCGCTCATTTCCCTATCGGGATCAATAGACACCGCCTTTTGATCGCCTGCGGCCTCTTCTGAAGCTTCCGAGGTCTGCCCCTTAGACTCTGCCTTCATCCGATCCTTCTGATTCTGCGCGTCTTCCAGCGTCGTCTTAGCAGAGGCAAACTTGATGATTGGCGTCGCGATGACAAAAGAAACTGCGGACGCGATGACAACGCTCAAAAAGACCTGCAGGGTGGATCCCTTCGGCGCCGCGATCACATAGGCGAAGACAGATCCGGGAGAGGCCGGAGAGGCGAGTCCCAGGTGAAATACGGTGTTGTAGAGCATGGCCGCCATAGATCCGCCAATGGTCGCCAGAAGCAAAAGTGGCTGCATGAGAATATAGGGGAAGGAGATCTCATGGATCCCGCCCAGCAGATGCACAATCAGCGCGCCCGGTGCGGACGTCTTGCTGATCTTGTCCTTGGACCACATCCAGTACGCAAGGAGGACGCCCGTACCGGGGCCCGGGTTGGTCTCAATCATGTAGAAAATCGACTTCCCGACTTCCTTGACATTCTCCGCGCCGAGGGGGGTGAAAATTCCATGATTGATCGCGTTGTTGAGGAAGAGGACCTTGGCCGGCTCAACAAAGATGGATACCAGGGGAAGAAGCCCGTGCTCTACAAGAACCTGAACTCCTGCCTGAAGGACGATCAGGATGGCTCCCATGATGGGACCCATTGCCCGGTAGCCCACAATTGCCATGATCAGTCCCAGAATACCGACGGAAAAGTTGTTGACCAGCATCTCAAATCCCGGTCTGATCTTCCCCTCAACAGCCTTGTCGAAGAGCTTGATGACAAGTCCTGCCAAAGGACCCATTGCCATCGCTCCCATCAGCATCGTCATATCCGGATTGGACAGGATTACTCCGACGGTTGCAATCGCTCCCATCACGGCGCCCTTTTGTCCGCCCACCATTTTCCCGCCGGTATACCCGATCAGGATGGGGAGCAGATAAGTGAGCATCGGCCCTACCATCTTATTGAGGCTGGCGTTGGGAAGCCATCCCGTATCAATAAAAAGTGCCGCCATCAATCCCCAAGCAATAAACGCCCCGATGTTGGGCATGATCATCGCGCTTAGGAAGCGGCCAAATGCCTGTACCTTTGTCTTCATATTCTTCATCCTTTTCTGTTTGCCAACACTGTCTTATGAGCTCATCTTCCGGACGATCAAGCTCTCTATAGTCTAAAATCTAATCCTGCCACCCCTGATTTTCAACAAATGAAAAATCAGCTTTGTCGCAAAGAGTATGCGCCAATCTTCAGGCAGGCGCTTTCTCCTCAATTCCCGGCCTTCTCTCCATCCTGCTTCTCCCCTGATTTTCAGCCCTTTTCCCTCTGATATCTCTCCACCCGGGCATCCTCTTGCTTGAATGCGCAAGTATCCTCTGACTGGAATGGCGCTAACCATTTGCCCGCCTCCTATGGTATAGTTGTCTCGTTCCCCGATGGGAGGCAGGGAATTTCGAAAAGTTCAAAAACTTTAGCGCCATGTACCCGGCCGCTTTTCATCCCTCTGTATTTTTGAGGAACGTTTTGGTCCGGGTTGACGAGGTGTCAGGTGATCGAAGATTCGGCGGATGCCTGATCGCGGATACGGCCGCGTATGCAGTTGACAAAAGATCCGGTAACGGAGAGACAAAGAGACTGTAACCGTATGGAACATACAGAACCCATAAGGAGAATTCATATGTGTGGAATTATCGGATTTACCGGATCAATCCCCGTGCAGGATATCCTGCTCAATGGCCTTGAACGGCTTGAATACCGCGGCTACGACAGCGCCGGCATCGCCTTCTTCAAGGACAATCGCCCCCATATTTCTGTCCGCAAGACCGCAGGCAAGGTCAAAGACTTACGCGCCATCTGTGATGACGACAACACCTCCTGCTGCGGGATCGGACACACCCGCTGGGCGACGCATGGCGGCGTCACCAACGCCAATGCCCACCCCCACAAGGTCGGCAAGACCACATTGATTCACAACGGAATCATTGAGAACTACCACGAGCTCATTGAGAGCTATCAGCTGCAGAAGGATCTCAAATCCGAGACGGACACGGAGGTCGCCTGCGCCCTGATCAACAAGCTGTACCAGGGAGATCCCATCGCGGTTCTTCGACAGGTATCCGGTCTTTTAAAGGGATCCTTCGCCTTCTGCATTATGTTCGCGGACCAGCCCGGCAAAATCTACGCGCTTCGCAATGTCAGCCCCATGGTCGCCACCCTGACGGACAAAGAGGGGGCCTTCATCGCCTCTGACCTGACAGCCTTTATCGATTACAGCAAGCGCTATTTCATTGTCCCGGAATACCATATCCTCACCCTGACCCCGGACTCCATCTCTATGGAAGATCTGAAGGGCAATCCGGTGGAAGCGGAATATCAGGAGGTGAACTGGGATATCACAGCTGCCCAGAAGGAGGGCTATCCCCACTACATGATCAAGGAGATCCACGAGCAGCCGCAGGCACTGGTGCGCACCATTGAGCCCCGTATCAGTCCCGACAATCTCCCGGACTTCTCCGCTGACGGGATCCCGGACTCCTTTTTCGAGAACTGCTCCGACATCACGGTCGTCGCGTGCGGCACCGCCCTCTACGCGGGAATGGCCGGGAAGAATATGATCCAGAATGTTCTCGGCATCCCCGTCTCTGTCGCGATCGCCTCGGAATTCCGCTACGAGCGCCCAGTGATCAATGAGAACTCCATGGTGATCGTGACCTCTCAGTCCGGAGAGACCATTGATACCTTAGAGGCCCTGCGTCTGGCCCGGCAATACACGCATAAGACGCTTGCCATTGTCAATGTCAAGGGCTCCTCAATCGCCCGTGAGAGCGACCAGGTTCTCTACACGCACGCGGGACCCGAGATCGCGGTCGCAAGCACCAAGGCCTACAGCGTACAGGTCGCGAGCTTCTATCTGCTCGCCGCGAAGATCGGCCTGGTACAGGGGAAAATGACCAAAAAAGAGGCGCAGAACTTCCTCGCCACACTCAAAGAAATGCCCGGCCGCATTGAGACGGTGCTCTCCCACGAGAAGCGCATTCAGGATTTGACCGACCGCTTTACCAATGTGCCCAATGCCTTCTATATCGGGCGCGGACTGGATTACCGTGTCGCCATGGAGGCCGCCCTGAAGCTCAAGGAGATTTCCTATATTCACGCCGAGGCATACGCCGCCGGTGAGTTAAAGCACGGAACAATCTCTCTGATTGACGACGGCGTCCCCGTCATTGCCCTGGCAACTCAGCATAAGGTCTACAGCAAGGTGATCTCCAATATCCGCGAGACCAAGGCCAGAGGCGCCTATGTCATCCTGATCAGCGAGGACAAAAAGATCACGGATCCGACCATCTGCGACGTCCACTTCAGTATTCCCAAGGTAGACGATCTCTTCTCTGTCTTTGAATCCATCGTCATCTGTCAGCTGATCGGCTACTATACCTCTGTCAACAAGGGCATCAATCCAGACCAGCCCAGGAATCTGGCCAAGTCCGTGACCGTAGAATAAAGGATCGGCACGGGCGAATGCTTCCCGCAGAAAAGGGGCTGTCGCATTAGATACTGCGGCGCCCTTTTTCTAATCAGCGAAAATCCGGCTTGACAGCCGGATTTTTCCCATTTCAAAAAAGAGGCCGCCACACGTTAGTGCGACAGCCCCTTCCATTTACAACGATAAAAGCTTTGCGGCGCGTCTTCTCATATTCGATTCTCTGTATTCCGGAAGATATTGTGAGCTCAGATCAGAAGACTGCAGGGATCTTTGATATGATCCATGCCCTCTGTGCCAAACTCAGTTCTTCCCCAGAAGAAAGCAGAGCGCGAACGCCACAATATCCGCCGCCACGATGGTGGAACCGACCGGGGTTCCGGCTAAAATCGAAATCAAAATCCCGACCAGAGCACAGACAACCGAGAGAATCACGGAGCAGATTGTGACTGCCCGAAAGCTCTGAAAGACCCGCATAGCAGAAAGAGCCGGAAAGATCACCAGAGCCGACACCAGAAGAGCCCCCACCAGATTCATGGCCAGAACAACCACCAGGGCGATCATAACGGCAATCAAAAGATTCCAGGCCCCGGCGCGAATCCCGACCGCCCTGGCAAAGGTCTCATCAAAGGTCACCGCGAAAATACGGTGATAGAAGACAATGAACATGGCTACGACCAGGGCTGACAGAATCAGGCAGAGAATGACATCCTGCATGGTCAGGGTCAGAATCGTCGTCGATCCGAAGAGGGTTGTTGAGATCTCCCCGGCCAGATTCGAGGCAGTTCCAAAGATATTCATAAGCAGGTATCCCATAGCCAGAGCTCCCACCGAGAGCATGGCGATAGCCGCGTCTCCCTTGATCTTGGCGTTCTGTCCGGACCGCAGCAACAGAATCGCCGCGAGAACAGTCAGCGGCAGGATCAGAGCAAGATGATTGGACAGCTTTAAGACCGTGGCGACTGCCATAGCGCCGAAGGCCACATGACTCAGTCCGTCCCCGATATAGGAATACCTCTTTAAGACCAGGGTCACGCCCAGCAGGGAGGAGGAAAGGGCAATCAAAACGCCCACAACAAGGGCATAGCGCACGAAGGGATAGGCCAGATAACGCGTCAGGGTATCAAGCATGGCGGCCTCCTTTCGACAGGTAGTATTGTCCGATCGGACTCTTTGCGAACGCATCGGAGCTTCCAAAGAAGACCTGATCTCCCAGATAGAGAATATGGCTTGCATTCTCTGCTGCCGCCCGCACATCATGAGAGATCATGATGACGGAAATGCCCTCCCTGTGGAGCTTTTCCACCAGCTCGTACATGGATAAAGTGGCTTTGGGGTCCAATCCGGTCACCGGCTCATCCAAAAGGAGGACCTGGTCGGTTGCCGCCAGAGCGCGGGCCAAAAGGACTCTCTGCTGCTGTCCCCCCGACAGCTTCCGGTAGGAGCAATCCTTAAGCTGGCAGATATCCAGCCGGCGCATACAGAAATGGGCTCTCTCCTTTTCCTCCTGGGTATAGAAAGGGTGCCAGGAGCCCCTGGCCTGACATCCGGAGAGAACGATCTCCCTGACAGACGCCGGAAAATCTCTCTGTGTCTGGGTCTGCTGGGGCAGATAGCCAATGCCTCCCGCGGCGGCCTCCTCATCCAGCCAGATTCTGCCGGACAGGGGCTCCTGCAGCTTGAGCAGGGTCCGCATAAGGGTGGATTTACCGGCTCCATTCTCACCTACAATACACAGATATGCCCCTCTCGGAAGCTGAAAATTCAGTTTTTCCACCAGAACCTGCTCCCCATATCCCAGGGTCAGATCCCTGCAGGTTAATATATCCATTTTTTCTCAATCAATTCATCCATTCATGGCCTGCTTGAGCAGATCAAGGTTCTTACTCATCACATTGAGATAGGTGGCTCCATTGGATACGTCCTCTGCCTTGACCGACTGCATGGAATCCAGGCTTAAAACCTTCAGATCCGCAACCCCGGAATTCTGCTTGATGGATTCCGCCAGCTTATGGGTCTCACCCTCGATGGTCAGGACAGCCGGAAGCTTCAGCTCCTTGATCTTATTGGCTAAAAATGCCACCGTCTCGAAGCTCGCCTCAGACTCGGCGTCACATCCCTCAAAGGCCGCAAAATAGTCCAGTCCGTAGTCATTAACCAGATAGCGGAAGGGGAATCGATCGCCGAAGACCAGGGTCTTGTACTTGGCGGAATCCACAGCCTGCTGGTACTTCTGATCCAGATCATTCAGGAGTTCCCCGTAGACCTTGGCATTCTTGGCATAAGCCTCCGCATTGTCCGGATCCGCCTCTGCCAGCGTCTTCTGAATCTGGTCTACAGCGATCTTGGCATTCTTGAGCGAGAGCCAGACGTGCTCATCCATCTCCTCCTCTCCCTCTTCATGATCCTCGTGGGTATTCTCCTGCATGCCCTCCTTCTGCTCGACCGGCTTGACGCGGTCCTTTAAAACCTCCATCAAATTGACGGTCTTCTGATTGGGATTGGTCTTATTCTTCAGGGCGTCCTCAACCCAGGCATCCGACTCTCCGCCCACATAGACAAAAACGTCCGCTGAGGAAACCTTTGCGATATCTTCAACGGTGGGCTGGAAGCTATGAAGGTCAACCCCCTTGTCCATAAGCATGGTTACTTCCGCATTGCCGGCCTTGTCCCCAAGGACTCTCTCAACCCAGTCATACTCCGGGAAAATCGTCGTCACAATCTTCAGCTTCTTGCCGCTGTCCCCCTTGGACTCTGCTGTCGTCTTCGTATCCGAATCACTCTTTGCGGAATTCTTCGCTCCGCCGCAGGCCATCAGGCCAAAGGCACACAGTCCGGCCAACAGAACAGCCGCGATTCTCTTTCCTCTCATCCTCTTCTCCTTCTCGTCCGAAAGCTCCTGCTTTCTCTTGCTTGCATCCGGTTTTCAATCCGCCGCACAAGACTCGGCCCTGCTTCGACACTCCTGACAGAGTCCGAAGAAGGTCGTTCTGGCCGGATTAATGGCAAAGCCGTGATGGTCCAGGATGTGTTCCACAAAGGCATCGATCATCTGGCAGTCCAGGTGCATCAATCTGCCGCAAGACTCACACTTGAGATGATAGTGCTCCCGGCAGCTTTTGCTCTGGTCCCCCAGATACTCGAAGCAGGCGGCCGTCTTCTCGTCGATCAGGTACTTGCGGACCAGACCCTCTGAGACCAGCTTGTCCAGCTGGCGGTAGACAGTCGTCATCCCGATTCCAAGCTCCTGCTCTTTACAGTAACGGACGACATCAGAAGCGGTAAAATGCTTCCCGCCAGTCGATTTCATATAGTCGATCAGCTGTCGTCTCTGCCTGGTCTGATACTCCGCCTTCTTCATGGAACAAGTCATCCCTTCCTGTTAATATGAAAACCATTTTCATATTATGGAGATCTCTCCTGTCCCTGTCAATATAAAAATCATTTTCATATTGATGTTTTCATATCAAGGGCTTTGCTATGGACGATGACCGCCGACATATACACTCATGCCGATCAGGCCGAGATCCTCTATGCGGTCAAGATCCTTTTTTGACCGGAGGGCTTGCAGCGGGTATTGCAGTGGGTGTTGTAGTAAAACGTCTAAAATAGTCTACTTTTTAAATGCTTTCATCGAACATACGCTCCATTTGAGCAAAAAGGAAAACCCCCGCAAAGCCTGTAATTACAAGCTCTGCAAGGGTTTTTGTCTTCGTCGGAATGACAGGACTTGAACCTGCGGCCTCTTGACCCCCAGTCAAGCGCGCTACCACCTGCGCTACATCCCGCTGCAACGAAAACTATTGTAGCGGATTTCTGTTCCAGGCGCAAGCGCAAAATTTCCCGTACTCAGCCGCCTGCATCCAGCCATCCTCTATGTAGCGGTCGTCTTTGATACAATTTTATTTTTACATTTCAAAATTGCAGCTTCGCCTTTCCGTTTCCTGTCACTTCTCCTTGCGGCCCAGTTATCTTCTTTATTTGTGTGTTCACATATAAATTGGATTTATTCAATAATATGGTCATCAAGCAGGAAGTTGATCAGACCGATCCTCACGATCCCATCCTCATCAATTTTTGGCTTCATGTACCCCTTCACAACGATGATCTTCTTAAAGGAATCTCCAATTCGTGTCAGTGAATTCTTTTCCTGTTCTATTTTCCCCTGACTAGCCATTTCGTATGCAGACTGAATGTAGTACCTTTCACTCCCACGGTTCACCACAAAATCCACTTCATAATCCTTTCGGATCGTCTTTCCGTTCGTATCCTTGGAGAAGCATTCCACCACGCCAACATCGGCACGGAATCCACGGATGCGGAGTTCATTGAACAGGATATTTTCCATAATGTGGTTCTCTTCGATCTGCCGGAAATTCAGCTGGGCATTCCGAAGCCCGACATCTTCAAAATAGATTTTATAAGGAGTGCCGATGTATTTCCTTCCCTTTACATCGTACTTATGCGCCTTGGAAACGATAAACGCATCTTCCAGGCAGTTGATATAATGGTCGATGGTGTTATGCGGAAACACCTCTTTTTTGACGCTTAAGAACGTTTTCTCCAATTTTGTCGGATTCGTAAAAGATCCGATTCCTGACGCAATTACATTGACAAGCTCCTGTAAGTTCCCCGCGTTGCGAAGATGATTTCTCTCTACAATATCCTTAGCATAGGTGCTTGCGAACAGTTCAGAAAGATATTCCTCTTTTCCTGTGGCATTTTTATAGGACAGAACCAGTGGCATTCCTCCATAAGAAAAGTAATCATCCCATGCCTCCTGTCTGTCTTCATAGGCGGTAACAAACTCTGCAAACCGTAAAGGATGAACCTGGATCATGTCTCCGCGCCCACGGAATTCTGTCGCGATGTCGGAAGAAAGGAATTTAGAGTTGCTTCCGGTCACATATACATCCGCGTTTCTGATCTGCATGAGGCCATTCAGGACATCTGTGAAATCCGTCATCATCTGGACTTCATCAATGATTACATAATACATGGAAGAATCTAGAACCTTCTTCTTGATCGTTTTATAGGTATAAACAGGATCTCGGTATGGTCGATTTCCTACTCCTTCCATCGATATCTGTATAATATGATCTGCAGGGACTCCCTGATCCTTGAGATACGCAACAAACAACTCGTTTAAGAGATAAGACTTCCCACAGCGACGAATCCCAGTTATGATTTTTATCAGCCCATTATGCTGTCTTTCGATCAGCCTGTTCAGGTAAAGGTCTCTTTGTATGATCACAGTGCATTCTCCTTATTTCGTGTTATTACACGATTTTAGAAGATAATATCATGATCATGAGTAAATGTCTATTGTAGATTTCACTTGTTCTGCACGCGCCTTCAAAAGCTGAAAGGAAAAAGGCTCTCAATCCAAACGCAACCCAAAATCTGGCCCTGCGCTCAGCCAACGCGAAAGAGTTCTCTGACCGCCTGCTCATAGTCTTCTCTTCGCCTACTCTTTCGGATTTTCTTCAGATAGCGGTCTCCCTCCGAAAAATGAGCTGTCAAATAGCTCCAGAGCTCCTTCATTCGATGAAGGGCATTGCCGTAACCATCCATAACCTGGGCATATCCCTCAAAGAGCTCACCCACAAAATTCTCCAGCTCCGCCCGGTCAGCGGGCGGTCCTCCCCGCATTTTCCGAAAGAGTGCCGGATCCCGCAGGACCCCTCTTCCGAGCATCAGGCCGTTAAAATGCCTCTGCGGATCATGGCCCTCTGCCCTGACCAGGATCTTTTCTCCATCCTCCGGTGTCAATATGTCTCCATTGTAAGAGACCGGAAGGTTATTCTTCTCCAGGGCCTTGCAGAAGCTGTCCTGATCAGGCATACCGGAGTAAGCAGCCCGGCCGACCCTGGCGTGAATCATCAGGCGGGCGATCGGATACGTCGTGTAGACCCGCATCAGATCCTCCATTTCTCCCGCGTCTTCCATCCCCAGGCGGGTCTTGACAGAAATCCGAACTGGAATCCTCTGACGTTCCAGCCCTTCAAAGACCCGGTCGAAAAACCGGTTCAGCTTAAGCGTGTCCTCCAGCATCCCGCAGCCTTTCCTCTTGGCAGTAACTGTAGGAGATGGGCAGCCGGCATTGAGATTGACCTCCTCGTATCCCAGATCCGACAGATACTGACATCCCCAGAGAAAGAGGTCCGGGTCACTGGCCATAAGCTGCGGAACCAGGCGCGGCTTGCCGGTCGCTGACAGGCCGATCTGATTGCACGGATCCACATCCCGCCTTTCCCGTCTTTTAAAGGTATGATGCTGATTGACAACCAGAAATGGCGTGTAATAGACATCCGCTCCCGGGAAGTCCTTAGCCAGGGCATTTCGAAAGACATAACCCGTCAGTCCCTCCATGGGCGCCATCTCCAGTTGGATCCCCTCTCTCATCCGATTTGCTCCCTCCTGGAAAATCCATTCCGCCATTCTAGAAAATGGCGAGCCAGCTCATCTAATCTGCTCCCCCTGAAAAATCCTTTCAGAAAACTCCTGTTCTTTGACCCTCCTCCAAAAAACATTCCTCCCTCCTGCAATCCAAGCTCTCCCCCTATAATCCCAGTTCTCTCGCGATCTCCTCAGCCTGATCCAGAACTGTCTCAAATTTCTCCAGGGCCTGGTCCAGAGGAGCAGGCGTATCCAGATCAACACCCGCATGGCGCAGCTCATCCAGAGGATGCCTGGAAGATCCCATGGACAGGAAATCCAGATAGCGTCTCACCGCGGGGACACCATCTCTTCTGATTCCCTCTGACAGGGCAACAGCGCTTGAATAGCCGGTCGCGTAGACATAGACATAGAAGGGACGGTAAAAATGAGGAATCCTTGCCCACTCATATTTGACCGCGTCATCAATGACAAGTCCATCCCCGAAGTAGTCCCGAATCAAATCCAGGTAGGTCCGGTTGAGAGTCTCCGGGTCTAGTGCTTGTCCTTCTTCTGCCTTCTCGTGAACAATCTTCTCGAATTCAGCGAACATCGTCTGCCGATAGACGGTTCCCTTGAAATTCTCCAAATACTGGTTGAGCAGAACCAGCCTCTCTCTCAGATCACTCGTCTTGCCCAGTAGGTTCTCGATCAGCAGATTCTCATTGACTGTGGAAGCTACCTCCGCCACAAAGAGCGTGTAATCCGCGTAGTGAGCGGGCTGATGGCTCCTGGCGTACCAGCTGTGCATAGAATGCCCCATCTCATGGGCAATCGTTGATACCGAGTCCAGAGTCCCGCTGAAGTTGGTCAGAATGTAGGGTTTGGAATGATAGGTTCCCGCAGAAAACGCTCCGCCCCGCTTGCCCGCATTGGGGTAGACATCAATCCAGCGGTCGGCAAAGGCCCTTTTGACGACACTTTTGTATTCTTCTCCCAGGGGCGCGATCGCGTCAAGAACCATTCGCCTGGCCTGCTCATAGGTGTAAGACTGGGCGGACTCGCCGACCAGCGGGGCATAGAGGTCATAATAGTGGAGCTCCTCCAGACCCAGCAGGCGTTTGCGCAGGGCGACATAGCGATACATGGCCGGCATGTGGCGGCGAACAGCCTCGATCAGATTCTGATAAACCTGATCCGGGATATGATTGGCCTCCATGGCCATGCGACGGGAGGAGGCATAATGACGCACCCTGGCAGTCGTCACCGCAGTCCTGACCGCCGTCGCATAGGTAGACGCCAGTGTATTGATATGCTGCCGATAGCCCTTGTAAAGAGAATCGAAGGCATTTTTGCGAAGAAGACGGTCTGCGGAGGACTGCAGTCGGATGTAGGAAGATCCGCTGACCTGATGAGATTTTCCCGCAGCGTCCACGGCGTCCTCGAATACCATATCCGCGTCCATCAGGTTCTCTGAAATATTGGCGGGGGCTCCAAAGACCTCTCCGTACTGAGCCAGAAGCTCCTCCTGATCCGCAGACAGAGTGTGGCTCTTCTCCTCCAGAAGATCCTCCATGGCCTGTCTGTAGTCAGCCAAAGCCGGATCTTCAACGATTGCCCTCAGTTTCTCTTCCTCCAGGGAGAGAATTTCGGCTTTCGCGAAGGAGAGCCTGGCCATGGCCCGGACGTACTTGCCATAGATCAGGGCATACATCTTCTGCCCGGCTGCCGCTCGGGTGTCTTCACTCCTTCGGAGCATGGCGTATTCAAAGAGGTCAGACAGGAGCAGCTCCAGCTTCTCGCTCTTGTCATAGAAGGCCCGTATACTTCCTGCGTCTTTCAGCTTTCCCTGAAAAGCGGCCGCCTCCTCGACCATAGGCTCCAGCGTCGGCAGGGCCTTCTCCCAGTCCTCATCGGAGGCATAGAGGGAGGATAAATCCCACATGTATTGCGGATCCATATCTCTGCGTTCCTGTAAGGTCTGACTCATATTTCCTCCTCATAAAATCAAACCGCATGTAAGCGATTCGTTCTCTTTCTTCATTTGGCTGTCATCTGATCATTTTAGCCTTTATCCGGTCTTTCTAGCTGCTATCCGATCCTTCTAGCTGTTATCCGGTCTTTTTGGCTGTCATCTGATTCTTTTATCCATCTGCTCTTTTTATCGGAAGCTTTCGACAATCGCCTGCTCCCAGGTCCCCGTCAGATCCTCAAGCGACCAGGCCGCATTGGCCGGACTGGTCGACGGGACCTGACGGACAGGGACCCGCCTGCTGCCGGGGCGCTCCCGGTAGAAATCATCCAAAAGAGGGGTCAGATACTTCTGAAAATAGCGGTAAGAGGAAGCCCCGTTGCAGAGAATGACGCGAATCGGGCATGCCGCAAGCAGCATGGGGATATCCGATGGGATGACATTTTTAATAGAAGCATCCGATGATCCCTTGATATCGCACTCAGAAATTGTATCCCAGGCGGCGATTCGATTGGTATGCAGAAAATGCCTCTTCTCCTCCCTGCTCCAGGGAAAATCCGGAAAAGTCTCGCGCAGAGAAGCCTCCTGGTCAGCGCTCCTGGCCCAGGACACAGGGGGAGCAGTCGCCACTTCCGCTTTCTTTCCTGCGCCTTTATCCCTCTCTCTGGCGCCCTCTGCCATTTTCACTCCTGCCTTTACTTTCTTCCCTGTATCCTCGTTTCCTGTGTCCTCCGCTCTCTGCTCCGTTTCCTTTCCCTGCTCTGACGACGTTTGGGTCTCTAAGCATCCCCGCTTCTTCAGAAGATAGAGCACCCTCCAGAAACGATTCTGTGGGTGCCCGTAATAAAAAGCTAGCTCCCTGGACTTGACGGAGGGAACCGATCCCAGAATCAGAATCCGGGACTTCTCGTCATATTCCGGGCCAAAATCCTCATGTGTGACATGGCTGTATTCCAATGCTGCTCCTTTTTTGCTTTTAGAGGAATCCGCCCCTGGACAGGGCCAATCCCTTGTGTGCCAGGCAAATTATATTTTCGATCGGAAATCCTGTCAAACCCGGATCCTGTGGTAGAATGAGAAGAGCAATTCAGGAGGAGATCAAATGTACATTCAGCTGAAAAACCAGGTTCTCTATTACGAGAAGAGCGGGCAGGGAGACCCCATTCTCCTCCTGCACGGCAACGGAGGAAGCCACGGAGAATTTGACGTTCTGACCGCCGACCTGGAACTGGACTACACCGTCTACGCCATGGACTCCCGGGGACAGGGCCTCTCCGCAAAGCCGGCGGAATTCCACTACCAGGATATGGCGGACGATGTTGTCGGCCTGATTCAGGCCTTAGAAATAAAAAAGCCCGCCATCTATGGTTTCTCTGACGGCGGCATCATCGCTCTGCTCGTTGCCTCTCAACACCCCGACCTGGTCTCCAGTCTCATGATCAGCGGAGCCAATCTCTCACCCAGGGGCGTGAGCTTCTTTGTCCGCCAGCATATCAGACGGCTTGCCAAAAAAACCGGGGATCCCCTGCAGACCCTTATGCTGACCGAGCCTCATATTACGAGAGCCGATTTAGAGAAGATATCCTGCCCCACCCTTGTTTTGGCCGGCTCCATGGATCTGATTCTTCCCGCGGAGACCAGAAGGATCGCCGAATGGATTCCCGATTCTCAGCTTATGATCCTGCCCCGGGAAACCCACTCCTCTTATGTCCTCCACTCCGACAAGCTGGGACCCATCCTGCGCAAATTCTTAAATCCGGATTCATTCTGACCTCTGTCAGCCAATATCTTTCGGTCGGTGGCCGGCAATCTTTTCTCCTCTTTTATATCCCCCTTAGAGTGTCCCCCATTCCGGAAATGCTTTTCCCTCTTCCGTAACCATCAACCACAGTCAAGGCAAGAAGAGATACAAGGCAATCAACGCAGAGGGAGAAAAGCGTATGGTTTTAACTGCCGTCATGTTATAATGTTTTGGATATTTCAGACGATGGAGATGATACAGAGGTAACTATGTTATACGCGATTGGTAAGAATAAAATTGTTCGGGCTGATAACGACGGCATTTCTGTGGCGGAAATTCACTTTCATGAGACAGCCCCCCATGTCTATGAGATCACTGAGGTGCTGACCGCAGCACCCGATGACGATGATCAGGATCTGGACAAGCTCATGTCCAAGATGGTCAGCCACATGCGCAAGCACGGCAATACCATTTACAGCAGAGATGACTTCGCTCAGGAGTGGCTGGAGGATCACCCGGAATCACATGACATCTGGCGTGACGCCCCCTCTAAGCACACCTCTGTATCAGAGGCGGTCTCACAGATTGCCGAGTCATTTCCCGAGGGCAGAGCAAGCAGGGAGGATAGCTCAAATGAGGATCTCTCAGACGGTCGTCCCCCCGAAAAGGGCTTGACCGCCGCGGAGCTTCCCTCCAAGGGAGTTCGCAAATTCGGACGTTTCCTTCAGTACCTGTCCGTTCTCGCCATGCTTGGCATTGTCGCTCTCTTTGTCCTGTCCGCTGTGCAGAATATCTCGACTGTCTCAGAGACACTGAAGGACTCTCCCACAGGACTTAACGTCTTCCGCCTCGCCACCCTGATCACCCCCATCATCGGGATTCTTCTGGCTCTGTGGATCCTCTCCCGCAGAAGGTTCACGGTTGATGGCGTTAAAACCCGCCTGGACTGCGGGCGCGGCGCCTTCCCCTTCACCATTCTGCTGATCGCTCTGATTCTGACCCCCACGGCTTCTCTCTACCTGGCCAACCTCATGCAGGCCGGTACCCATGCCGGTCTGGCTATGGGACTTCGCAGCTTCCTGACTGTCCTCTCCATACGGGCTGTGCCTGAGGGCGGACTGGCAGCGGCAGGTCTGCTTCTGAGTATCATCCGGCAGTTTGTGGGGAGATAAGGATTGACAGGATCAGATGGATTTTTCCCTTCCAGAATCTTCGCTTGCCATAAATCTCCACTCGCCATAATTTGAGACAATTTTACCTTTACAGAATTCTCACTTGCCAGGGGGCCGCCACACATTCGTGCGACGGCTCCTTTTTGAATTAGTGAAATCCGGCCGCCAATCGGATTTTCACCGATTATAAGATCTCTACTCGTCGAATTTCACCCATGGAAATCCGCAGACCATCCTCCATGCAGAGGCTTCTTTCATTCAAATCCAATTCCTTCAGATACCCCCGGTATTTCCGATATGTTCCTCCCTTCTTACAGGGATCTGCCTGGAAATATTCGATTTCTATCTCTTCCTGTCCCGGGCTTTCCAGGATCATACGGAGCTTCTGATCCAGCTCCAGACGGGCACTCTCTGTCAGATCCGTCTTCTCTTCTACCGGACGGGCTGTCCTGGCAAGCTCATCATCATAGCCTGACAAGGCGGAAAAGGGGGCGAATTGCGCCGCCCGGATTCTGTAGTCCGCATGTGGATGTCTGCGCACCCCCTTCCAGTCCGTGTGAATGATATCTCCATATTTCTCCAGGACAATCTGATCTTCTCTCATCTCAGATTCCAGGGGATCAATCCCATCGGTGTGGCAGCGGGACTTCCCGGAATTTGCTCTTATTTTTGGACCACTGTCCCCTGCTCCTTCTCTTACCATCTCCATCCCCTCTCTTGTCAGAATTTGCTCTTATTTTTGGGCCTATATCCCCTGTTCCTTCTCTTGTCATCTCCTGACGGGCCCTTGTCCTTTCAGCCCGGCGGGGTTTGGGATCTGCTGTTGGATCCGTGGAGGAGGCCGACTCTGCGCTTTAAGCCCGGTGTCCCCCGATCTGCGCATTGCGCTCTCTTGCGTTGGCTCCTTCCTGCAGATCTGTCCCCCGCAGAACGGCATTCTTGCCAAAGCGTTTTTTTAGGGCAAGAACCGCCTCCTGCGCTTTCTTTTCCCTTGCCTCCTCTTCCCTGCCCGTATCCCTCCTGTCCTCTTCGCTTCCCATACCCGTGAAAAGCTCCAGCTGCTCATACTCCATCTGCCTCTCCTGCCCCTCCGGCAGGATGTGGGCCGCCTCCAAAGTCAGCCTGCGTATCAAGAGTCCGGGATCTGTGATCTGATCATACAGGTCTAAGAGGTAACGACTGATCAGGCGCTGAGAGGACGTATGACGGGGCAGACAGCTGGAAGCGTGGGCGGACTTAGGCACCTTGCGCCCATAAAAATCCGTCTGAACCTCTCCCCGATAGCGGCCCCTGATGGAAGAGGACTCCAGATTGCTGCGGTCATAGCCCACCGTCAGAACTATCTGATCCGTCAGGCATTTCCTGCCGATCAGGTCTAAGACCAGACTGTCACACATCTCCCGCAGCAGAACGCGGGCCCTTTCATTCGATGTCGCCTCCTGGAGAACCTGCCCGATTCCCAGGGACTTGCTCTTGGGATGATAGGCGCGGTAATCCGCGATGGTGACCGGCTCCCTGCCCCAGGCATGGTCGATCAGATACTCCGCATTGACGCCAAAAGCCCGAAATAATACGTCCTCATCAGACAGGGAGAGGCGGGCGATGTCTCCCTGGGTGTAAATGCCCATGGAGGCCAGCCTGCGCGCCGTCCCCCTCCCAATCCTCCAGAAATCTGTGAGAGGAGTGTGATTCCAGAGCATGCGCCGGTAACTGAGCTCATCCAATTCGGCGACCCGAACCCCGTCCCCATCCGCGGGCACGTGCTTGGCCACAATGTCCATAGCCACCTTGCAGAGATACATGTTAGGAGCAATGCCTGCCGTCGCCGTAATTCCCGTCTTTACAAGAACATTCCGGATGATTTTCGTCGCCAGCTGATGCGCCGTCAGCCCATAGGCCCTCAGATAATGGGTCACATCTAAAAAGACCTCGTCGATGGAATAGACATGAATATCCTCCGCCGCCAGGTAGTTCAGATAAATCTGATAAATATCGGCAGAGACCTCCTCATACCGTCTCATCTGCGGCCTGGCTACAATATAATCCAGCTCCAGTCCCGGATTGGCCGCGAGCTCCGGGGCCAGACAGGAACTCCCCTCGAAGGCTCTGCCGCCGATCGCGTGGCGTCTGGCCGCGTTGACCTGCTCTACCGCCTGTATCACTTCAAAAAGTCTGGCCCTGCCGGCGATGCCACAGGCCTTGAGGGAGGGGGAAACCGCAAGGCAGATGGTCTTTTGGCTGCGGCAGAGATCTGCGACCACCAGATTCGTCGTCAGAGGATCCAGCCCCCGCTCCCAGCACTCCACAGAGGCATAGAAGCTCTTCAGGTCGATCGCGATGTAGGTGTGCTCCTGTCCTTCTGACATCTCTTTTCCCCTCTTAACAACTCCTGCCAACCTTATCCGCCAATGATCCATGGATCAGAAGAGGGCGACCTTCGGCCGCCCTCTTTCTTCTCTTTTCCTCTTGTCCGCTTATCATACAATTGAATAGGCGCTCCGCGCATATTCAATTGTCATAAATCACTGCCGAATCCACTTCTCCCAGTCCTGAATGATCAACCTGTCATCAAAGTAATTGATCCGCATGGCATCCCTCACCTGGGCCAGGGTCTCATTGGTGCATGCGACTGCATTGGCCGTGCCCCGGGCCAGGATGTCATAGACCGCGGGAATGTCCGCTTCCCATCTGGCGCGCTCAGCGCGGATGGGAGCCAGGCGCTCCTCCATCACCTTGATCAGAAACTTCTTGCACTTGACGTCTCCCAGTCCGCCCCTGGCATAGTGGTCTTTCATCTCCTGCAGATTCTTATAGTCGGGCAGATACTCCGCAAAGTGGTCGTCATGGCAGAAGGCGTCCAGATAGGTAAATACCATGTTTCCCTCAATGTGACCGGGATCCTCGATGTTCACATGCTCCGGATCGGTGTACATGCTCATAATCTTCTTCTTGACGGTTCCCGCGTCATCCGACAGATAGATACAGTTACCGAGGGACTTGGACATCTTGGCCTTGCCGTCGATCCCGGGCAGGCGGCGCTGGGCCTCCGTCTCCGGGAGAAGAATATCCGGCTCTACCAGGACATCTCTCTGATAGGTCTGATTGAAGCGGCGGACAATCTCTCTGGTCTGCTCGATCATGGGTTCCTGATCCTCACCGACCGGGACTGTCGTCGCCTTAAAGGCAGTGATATCCGCCGCCTGAGAGACGGGGTAGGTAAAGAAACCGACCGGCAGGCCCTGGGCATTATCATTCTCCCCCTCCGCGGAGGAGAAGCCCCGCATCCCCATCTCCGCCTTGACCGTCGGATTCCTGGACAGGCGCTGGGTGGTAACCAGATTCATATAATAGAAGGTCAAAGCATGCAGGGCGGGGATCCCGGACTGCACACAGATATTGGACTTGTCCGGATCAATTCCAATGGACAGATAATCCAGCGTCACCTCGATGATATTATCCCGGATCTTCTGGGGATTGTCCCAGTTGTCTGTCAGGGCCTGGTCATCGGCGATCAGAATATAAATCTGATCAAAGGCGCCGGAATTCTGCAGCTCGACCCTCCGCTGCAGAGATCCCACATAGTGACCCAGGTGAAGCTTCCCGGTCGGTCTGTCCCCGGTCAGGATGATTTTCTTCTCGCTGTCTTTCGCTAACATCGCTCTCTCCTATCGAATCTATGTTCTATATACTAGCATTTTCTTTCCATTCTCGCCAGAGAAATCTGTGTTCAAGTCCGGTATGGTATCAGGAGATCTCCAGCAGCTCCAGGACCATCGGATCCCGATAATCCCTGATGACGGGAATCCGCTCTCTGGCCACCTGCTCGGTCACCTCCTCTGACATGGACCTGCGATCCGGCGCATAGAGAACTCCCTTCATTCCAAGAGCCCGGGACCCCGTCACATCATGAAGAAAATTGTCCCCAATGAAGACGCAGTCCTTGGGATCCACATCCGCCTCCTTAGCACAGTAGGCAAAGAACCCTGCTGACGGCTTCTCAAAGCCGGCCAGCTCCGACGGAATGATCTGGCTGATCAGGTCGGACAGACCCAGACGGGCGATTTTCTGGTACTGGGGAAAGGCGGTCAGATTCGTCCCGATCCCCACATAGATACCCGCCTTCTTCAGCTCCTTTAGAAGCCCAATGATCCCCGGCTCCGGCGCTAAATATCGGAAGGTCACCTCCCAGTAGATCTCCTCCAGACGTCCGGCGTGTGGACTGGCGGGATACCCCTCTTCCTCTAAAAACATGGCGTTTCTCAAGGTCCTGGAATGGCAGGCCAGATTATCGCTGCCCAGGCGCTCCTGGATGGCGTCCATATAGCGGTAAATGCTCTTATGATAGGCTCTCCTGTCCCCCTGATAGCCCAGCTGCTCCCTCAAATATGCCACAGAGGCTTCTTCTGCCGCCTGATTACAGACGCCAAAATCATACAGGGTATCATCCAGGTCGAAAAATACGGCGCGATCTCGCATGGCCTCTCCCTTCATTCATGACTGCATCGCAATGAATCCCTGCCATTATAACGCAAGAAGCTGTGAAAAAACGAATGGAGCCATCATATTCTCCCGCGCGCAAAAGCAGGCGCGCGATTTGTGATGGCTGTCTTCGTATTTCACAGCTGATGGTCTCTTTTCCTCTCCCCGAAAGGGGCCTCTTTTCTCCCGCTCACAGGCCGGCGACAATCCAACCTCTGCCCGTCACTTTATGAAGCCAACCTGCTTGCTGATGAGGGCGACCTGGTCATCCTTCTTCCTGTTATACTCCACCTTCTTCTCTTCAAAGTAATTCCTTCCATAGGAATCAATGGATACAATCAGGGGACCAAACTCCCTGACATGACAGTGCCAGAGCGTCTCCGGCATGCCAAGATCCTTCCACTGAGCCTCCACGATTTCCTCAACCTCCGTCGCCGCGACAACCGCGTTCCCCGCGGGAAAGACACAGTGAACCGCTCCGAATTCCTCACAGGCCCTCTGCGTGTTCTCTTTCATTCCTCCCTTTCCCAGAATGACGCGGACACCGGTCCTCTTTACAAATTCATACTCGAACTTCTCCATCCGCATTGAAGTCGTCGGTCCCACCGATACCATCTGGTAATGGTCTTCGTCCAGGGGACGAATGATAGGTCCGGCATGAAGAATCGCGGCGTCCCGGACATCTACCGGAATCTCTCTTCCCTCTTCTACGACACGGCGGTGAGCCACATCCCTGCAGGTCGTGAGATCGCCTGTGAGATAAATAATATCGCCGATATGAATGTCCTTCAGGTCTTCCGCGCTGACCGGAGTCCGAAGAATCTTTTTCCCATCTCTTATTTCAACAGCCATGATCCTGTTCTCCTTTCTGATCAATTCTCTCTGTATTCAAATCCCGTATGCGTATCAATTGAGAAATTCAGATCTCTGTCAAAGACAATGTGACCTCTCCTATGGCTCCAGCATCCCACATTGACGGCCACTCCGATCGCGGACGGATGACGGGCTGTATTTTCAATGTTCACACCCATCACAGAATAATTTCCTCCCATTCCCTGGGGTCCAAGGCCGATCGCGTTAATGCCGTCTTCCAGAAGTCTCTCCATCTTGGCTGCGTTCGCGTTATCATTGTGGGTGCCGATCGGGCGCATCAGGGCCTTCTTGGAGTTCATCGCCGCCGTCTCGACAGATGTCGCAACACCAACGCCAACCAAAAGCGGCGGGCAAGCATTCAGACCATAGGAGGTCATCCGGTCAAGAACGAATCTGGTGACGCCCTCGTATCCTTCTCCGGGCATCAGAACCGTCGCGTTTCCCGGGAGCGTACAGCCGCCCCCCGCCATATAGGTGTATATTTCGCACTGATCAGAATAGGGTACAATGTCCCACCACACGGTCGGCGTCCCCTTTCCTACATTTTTCCCGGTATTATACTCGTCAAAGGTCTCCACTGAGTTATGACGAAGGGGGGTATTGACCGTCGCCTGGATGACGGCCTGCTTCAAAAGCCCTTCCAGCTCGTCGATCAGAGGAAACTTGCTTCCGCATTTCACCCAGAACTGAAGAACGCCCGTGTCCTGACAGGATGGCCTGTCTAAAGCCACCGCGAGCTCCTGATTCCGAAACATGGTGTCGTAAATCACCCTTGCCATCGGACTGTCTTCCTTGTCCCGAAGCTCCTCAAGCTTGGCGATCACATCGTCCGGCAATTTCTTGGCGGTGAAGCCCACAAACTGCGCCATGATATCAGTCAATTTTCTAACCTGTAATTCATTCGACATTTTTTCCTCCTCTGTATTGAAAATCACTCGGATGCCATAAACCGTCTCCCGCATGTCATCCATAAGGTCATCCTGTTGTCAACCGCACTCTCTCTTCACGGCCCTTCTCACAAATCCGTCTTCGCGCCTCTTCTCACGGGAAGAAGGGGAAGGCGATCGGAAGAATAATCATGCTGACCACCGTCGCAATCGCAATCAGCGGAAGTCCTGCCTTCACATAATCGTTAAAGCGGTATCCACCCGCGCCTAGGACCATCGTATTCGCCGGCATTCCGATCGGCGTCGCGTACGCGCAGGAACCGCCGATGACGCACGCCATCAGTACGGCCTTCGGATCCGCCCCCATCCCCTGGGCGATGGAGAGACAAATCGGAGCCATCAGGGCAGTTGTGGCCGTATTGGACATGAAATTGGTCAGCGCGCAGCAGATGATGAAGACGACAAAGGTGAGCAGATAGGGCGAGGGATTGGATCCCAAAAGGCCGATCACGCGGTCCGCCAGCATCTCGCCGGCTCCGCTTTTCTGAAGGGCGGACGCAAGGGACAGGGTGCCGCCGAAGAGGAAAATCGTCTTCAGATCAATGGATTTCAATGCGTCCTTCTCGGAAATCACTCTCGTTACCATCAGAAGAATCGCCCCGATGCAGCCCGTAATACAGAGTTTAATCCCAATCTGATCCTCAAATATCATTCCGAGCAGGGTCGCGAGCAAAATAACCAGAGACAGGACCTTCTTCCACTTGGGGACATGGTCAAAATCCTTCTTGTCATCAAACAGCGACCCCTCATCCGTCACATCATGATTCGGCAGGAGCTTGTAACCGATGGTCGCGTAGAAGATAATTCCCGCCGCAAGAATCGGAATCCCCGCGATCGCGTACTCGAAAAAGCCGAATTTTGTGCCCAGTGATTTCTCGAGAACGCTCTGGGCGATCATATTTCCCGGCGCCCCGATCAGCGAAAGATTGCCTCCCATGGCCGCCGCAAAGACCAGGGGCATCAGAAGCCTGGACCTCTTAAAGCCGGATTTCGCGGCAATTCCGATCACGACCGGTATCAGGATGGCGGCTGTTCCTGTATTGGAGAGAAAACCGCTCATCAGGCCGACAATCACCATAATTGCGACGATCAAGCTTCTCTCTGTCCTGGCGAACTTTGTGACCACCCCTCCGATGGCATTTGCCATTCCCGTCTCGAACAGAGCGCCTCCGACAATGAACATCGCCACAAACAAAATCACGTTGCTGTCGATAAAACCCGAAAAAGCGGTTTTTACATCGAGGACGCCCGTCACCGTAAGGCCGATGCATACGATCATCGACGTCAGCCCGAGCGGGATGACTTCTGTGACAAACATGATGATCGCAAAGGCCAAAAAAAGTAGCGTAATAACTGCTGGACTCATAGATCCCCTCCCTGAAACCTGTTTGATACCTCAAAAGCTCTTTGATGGTCCCATCATAAGCCGTGTATATTCATTTGCATATTTGATTAAAATGAGCCTGGTATAAAGAAATTTAATGTTGTCAAAAACAGAGCGTGAAATTTGTGCACACCTCATAAAAAACAGGCTATACTGTCTATAAGACCCAGCTGCCACTTGCGCAATCCGGGCCAAGACAAGCTCTTTCCTATACCGGAGAACAGGAGCCCTGACATGACCTTAAATCAACTGGCATATTTCTGCGCTGTGTGCCGTTATCACAGTATCACCAGAGCCGCAAATGAGCTCTACGTCTCCCAGCCGACCATTTCTGTCGCGATCCGAAATCTGGAAAACGAATTTCATATCCGCCTCTTTAATCACGGGAAAAATCAGCTCGCTCTCACTCCCGAGGGCGAGGCCTTCTACAAAAAGGCCGACCATCTCCTGCACTACAGTCAGGACCTCTATTCTGAGTTTTCTCTGACCGCAAGAGGAAATGAATCCATCCGGCTGGGGATCCCGCCAATCCTGAGTACGGTCTTTTTCCCAGAGATCATGCTTGCCTTTCAGGAGAAAACGCGTATTCCCCTGCAGCTCTTCGAATACGGTTCTGTTCGTGCCTGCAAAATGGTTGAGAGCGAGGAATTAGACCTCGCCATCGCCAATCTCGATTTTTATAACGTGGACAAATTTCATTACCAGGTCATGAAGACGGACAGTCATGTATACTGCGTCTCCAAAACAAATGCTCTGGCCAAAAAAGACTCGATTACTTTTGAAATGTTGGCAGACCAGCCCAGTATTCTCTTCAATACCGACTCCGTACAAAACCGCACGATCATGTCCCGCTTTCACGCCGCGGAGATAACCCCCAATATCATCATGTACAGCAGTCAGATCAGCACTGCCAGAAAATACATCCTGGAAGACATTGCCGGGGCCTTCTTCTACTCCTCTGTCCCCCTCGCCTGTGACGACATCATAAAAATTCCTATCGAGCCTGAAATCACAAGCAGGATAGGAATCATATGGAAAAAAGGGGTCTATGTGAGAGACAGCGTGAACCGTTTTATTGAATTCGCGAAAACATATCAGCTCTAGTCCGCCCACTCAGCGAAAATGTCTGAGTTCCTTCTTGATCTTGGTAAAATCCTGGACCAGCTCCAGGGTCCCCAGGAATTTGCCCTCCCGGTCACGGACTGCCAGGTACTGGATCTTGACCGGCTTGAGAGGGTTTGGAATCCAGCGCTCATAGGAGTCTCTGCTTCCCTCCTTGAACTCACTGATCAGCTGCTCGACAACGGGGCGGATGCGGACCGGATGGCAGTCATAGACCTTGCGGCCCAGAGCAGACCTGGGTCTGGCAAAAACCTTGCCCTGGTTCGAGAAGAACTGATTGACATCATCGGCGTCGATGAAGGTGATGTCAATGGGAAGCAGGTCGAACATGGCCTGCAGCTGGGCAAGAGACATCTTTCCCTGCTCGAACGTAATCATACCCTCAGAGTCAATCGAGGCTCTGGCAGCGGCTCTCTTCTCCTCCAAGAGCCTGTCTCCCTCCTCCCAGTGGGGGATGGAATCAATGAAAACCGGCCCCATTTCAAAGAGATCTTCATAGACCAGAAGCCATTCCTCCCGGGTGAAGTGCTCCATAGCCATGGGCAGAAGGATCTTCTCCTCCTTGTAGATCATTTCCTCCATGCGCTGGTAGACAGCGGCAATGTCCTCTTTGACGGCATCAAACATGGCCTGGGCGCGGTCATTTTCCAGAGCGGAGGCCAGAGAAGAAGACAGACGCCCCAGCTCCGCCTTGATCTCATCGTCCACTCCCCACATGACGTTGCTGGGGCCGGAGATACCGTAGCGCTCCAGCGGGGGCATGATGGATTCTTCCTTTTTGCCATAGAGGACGCGCACCCGCTTTAAGTCGGCCAGCTCCTCCTGGATCTTCTTTAAATCTGTCCCGAAGCCCAGATCCAGCCTGGCCCTCTTGAGCTTCTTCTCCAGGGCGGCGTTCTCCCTGTGGAAGTAGTCCACCGGATGTCCCTGAGGGATTTCATGTCCGGCCTCAGCGCTCTTAGCCTCCTCTTCCGCCCAGACCTCCGCCTCGGTCTTGCCGTGGAAGAGGGCGGAGTGGAGATCACAGAGCTTCTGTACCTCTCTGGGATCCATCCCGTCACTGATCAGTGACTGCTCCGCCTCCGCGATCTCGTGGACAGAGACGGACTCAAAATTCCGGATGAAATCTCTGCGGACTGACTCCAGATCCTCTCCCTGTCCCACACGACTGATATAGTCCTTGAGGAGGCTGACCCTCTCCTCTTCTTTCCGCTCTTCGGGCATCTTCCCGTCGGCGGCCGGACCGGACACAGTCTGCGCTTCCTCTGAGACCTGATCCCCGCGACGCTTGTCCCCGGGATCCGCGGCTTTTTGGCTGGCTGACTCTTTCCCCTTTTCCCGCTCTCTCGAGAAAGTCTCCGGCAGGCCGATCACACGAAATCCGGCCTCTTCAAAGCGGTTTACAATCCGCTCCAGGGGAATCCCCTTGACTGCCGCCCCCTTGGGCACCGTCATCACCTTCCCCATCAGCTTTAGGGCCGTCGGAGAGGTGATCTCCTTAAAGCCTAAATCTTCCATGATCTCAATAAAATCCGGATCCTCTTTTGCCAGATCAGCCACCTTCTTGTTGAAATCCAATACGCGAACCATATGCACACCTCCCGGCTCTTCTCTCTTGATTCGTTCGTGGTTACTTTCTGTTGACGGTCCAATCATAGCCTGGCAGATTTTCTATTTCTGTTGTAACTCCAACGATTATAATTTTTATACAACTATTTGCTCCATCCTACATGATCCAAGCGGATTCCACTATCGCAAACCGTAGCATATGCCCTCCATGGCACTCCATATCCGTAAAAATGCCGCGGCCCGAGCGCATCCGCCCTGCCGCAGCATTCTGATTCATGACAGGAAAAAGCATGCTTAACACATGCTTTCCTGTCTCTTTATAACGATAAATCCCCTGTGAAAGATCATATCAGTCAAGCGGATTCCACGAGCAGATCCAGCTGTCTGAGCACATCCGAGATCTTCTCCACAGGAATGATCTGAAGCTGGTCTTTGACCTCATCGGCCACATCACGCAGGTCCTGCTCATTATCCCTGGGGATAAAGACCGTTTCCACACCCGCCCTTTGGGCTGCCATCAGCTTCTCCGGCAGTCCTCCGATCGGATTGACATTCCCCTGCAGAGATACCTCCCCTGTCATAGCATAGTGGGGAGAGACTGATCTTCCGGTCAAAAGAGAAGACAGGGCCGTCACCAGGGTAATACCTGCGGAGGGACCATCCTTTGGCGTCGCTCCGTCGGGAACATGAATGTGAAGATCATTTTCCTCAAAGAGCCTGGACTGCTTGGGATAGAGGTTTTTGACCAGGCTGACGGCGATCTGGGCGGACTCCTTCATAACGTCCCCAAGCTGCCCGGTCACCTGTACCTTGCCGCTGCCCTTGGTAAACATGGTCTCAATGTAGAGAATGGTTCCGCCCACCGGTGTCCAGGCCAGGCCTGTAATAACGCCTGGATTGGCCGAATCCCTGACCCTGTTATGAATCATGGGGTTCATGTCCAGAAAATCAGGCAGATTCTCTCCCGTCACCTCAACCAGCTGATCCGGCTCCTCCAGATGCCTGACCGCCGCCGCCCGGCATATGGTATCCATATGCTTCTTGAGACCGCGGACGCCCCCCTCTCTGGTATAGTCCTCAATCAGAGCATGGATGGCATCGTCACTGATCGAAATCTGGTCGCAGCTCAGTCCCACCTTATCCAGGCTCTTGGCGAAGAGATGCTCTCTGGCAATCGCGTACTTCTCGATGGGCGTATAGCCCTGAAAAGAGATCACTTCCATGCGGTTTAAGAGGGGACCCGGAATCGTATCAAGGGAGTTGGCTGTGCAGATGAAGAAGACGTCCGACAGGTCATAGGGGACATTCATGTAATGGTCGGTGAAGGTATTGTTCTGCTCCGGATCCAGCACCTCCAAAAGAGCGCTGGCGGGGTCTCCGTTGTAGGACTGGCCCAGCTTGTCAATCTCATCTAAGACCATGACCGGATTGGAGACGCCGGACTTGCTGATCCCGTCCATAATGCGGCCCGGCATGGCTCCCAGATAAGTTCTCCTGTGACCGCGGATATCCGCCTCATCGCGAACCCCTCCCAGAGAGACACGCACATATTCCCGATCCAGCGCCCTGGCGATCGATTTGCCGATGGAGGTCTTACCGGTCCCGGGAGCGCCGACAAAGAGAAGGATCGAACCGGCCTGCTGCTTCTTTAGGTTCATGACCGCGATCTGCTGGATGATACGCTCCTTGACCTTCTTTAGGCCATAGTGATCCTCGTCCAGAATCCTTCTCGCCTTGTTCAGGTCAATGTCAGCCGCCTTCTCCCTCTTCCACGAGAGCGAAGTAACAAAATCCAGGTAATCATAGAGCATACCGGATTCCTGAGAGTTCTGTCCCTCCTGCTTCAGGCGATTTAAGACCTTTTTCGCCTCCTTTTGGGCATCTCCCTGCATTCCGGACCGATCAATGGCAAGCTCCAGGCGGCGAAGATCAGACACACTGTCCGGGTGCATCTGATCCAGCTCCTTCTGCAGATAGTCGATCTGCTTCTTGATGGCCTGCTCCCGGTAAAGCTTCTGATAGTCCTCCTCCTGGGCATTTTTCGCCTCGGTGTTGATCCGGTTCATCTCCACATTCTGGTAGGCGATCTTCTCCGCCAGCTCCATGCGTTCCCGGTTGGAGTCGGCTGCCAGGAGCTCATAGCGCTCCTTAGCCCCCTCCATAATCCAGGGGCTCATCATGGCGATGGCCTCATTCATACTATTGATCTGCGCCAGATAGGTGCGGATTCCGCTCTCCCAGGGCTGGCCGGCCGCGGCGCGAATCATCTCCTGCTTGAGCTTCATCAGATGTTCCTTCTCCAGCTCCGGATCAAGATCATCGATCGCTTCCCGCCTACTGACCCCCAGTTCAATGCTGTGATCGCTGTAGACGGTCACCTGGTCCAGATTGCGGCGCTCGCCGGTGTGGATCACCAGAAAACCGTTCTCCGGGCTGTGCTCAATCACCTCTCCGGTCACCCCGATAGGGTAGAAGGAATCCTCCGCAAACTGGTCCCGGGTCTTTCTCTCCCTCAGGGCGATCATCATCACCCGCTCCCCGATCTTAGGAGATTTGCCGGTCATATTCTGATAGGTCTCGGTGCGCAGGTACATGTTGGCATCCGGCACCAGGACGATATTATATACTGGAACAACTGTCATTCTATTCTCCTATCTCTCACAGATCCGGTACTCCGATATGTGAGGTGATTTAATTCTATTTCTATTGTTCAAAATATAATCAGCACTCGATCTGTCCTGTTGCTAATTTATTGCTCCATCATACGCCCTTGGAAAAAACAAGTCAAGAGCGTTCTTTGTCTCGAGTCCTACTTTTCTGCAAAATGACTTGTTCAATTCGAAATTTGGTAATTTTGAACAATATATCTCTTTTATCAGTTTATATCCTTATGTTTTTTCTCTATTTTCTATAATTGAATAGTAACTTCGATTTATTATAAAAGTATGAGATATTATCTCTTATTAATCTTTAAGTTAATAGACAGTGTATCTGTTTTGTATAAAAACTGAACTTTCCCTTTGGAGGTGATGGTCTATGAAGAAACTTCTCCCCTTGCTCCTCGCAGCTGCCTGCATCCTCTCCTCCTGCAGCTGCCTTCCACCTGGCAAGGGCTGGACGAAAGAGCTCTCGGATGGTTTTTGTCTCTTCTACCAGACCGCCAACCAGCAGGGATCCTTCCAGAGCAATTATATTCTCACGGTTACTCTTCCTGCCAGAGAACTGCCCGCCGATGTTCGAAACCGCCTGATACAGCTTCCTTTGACGATCTTTTCCTGTCTCCCAGGCAGCCCAGGCGAGAAGACTACCAGTCGAAATCCGGAATTTCCATGCACCTGCTGATCTACGACAATGATACCATGCTCTACTTCCTCCACGAGGGGGCCGCCTACTGCTATGCCCTTCACAGCAGTGATCCAGGCGTGGTTCATGAATTTGCCGACAGCATCTCTTAGCAGGCTCTGCATGTTAAATTTCGGGATTTATCAACACGTTTTGTCCTATAACTCCTAATTACTTCATTGATACATTACGCCCCTTTCTATAATAGGGGTAGAGGGCGGGGCAGGCTACTATGTTGAAAGATGAGCAGCTCGAGGTGATCGAAAAGAGGTATTAACGGCAAAAGAGGTTGAAGATGTTAAGGGTGAGAAAACGATCTTAGGCGGGTTGAAAGGAGTGCCTTATAAGGATTTTGAAGCTGTGAAGCGTACCGCAATGAAAGTCGATCAGATTTCTGCAGAGCGTGATCGAGCTTTAGCCAGGGTAAAAAATCAGATCAGAGGGCTGATGCTGCAGAAGCAAAGGCAGAGCAGGTCTATGCAGAAGCTAACAGACAGCTTAAAATAAAAATAGCTGAAGTAGAGCAGGATAGACCTAGCATAAAGTTGCAGATGGAGAATAGTCATCTCCGGAAGGAAAATCAAAGTTTGAAAGAAAGGATCGTAGGTCTGGAGGAACTGGTTCATAAGCTAAAAGAGATTATTAAGGAAAAATTGCCGGAAATTTACAAGTCAATTGTGCAATCAAAGCAAAAAACGAAAAAAAGAGGTTTGGAACGATAGAAAAGAGATTGATGGTCCTCGAAAGGATCCCTCAATCTCTTGATATGCTCATTTTATTAGTTTAAGTGCAAATTCAAGATCATCCTTTTGAACCATTATTGTATATCGAACATCATAACTTTTAGATGTTCTGCCTATGCCAGCTATTTTAGATGAGTTAAATGAATGCATCCGAAATGGCATTTTAGCCTTTATTTTGTAGTCAATATGGTTTTGACTAAGAATGTCTATAATGCAATTTTTCCTTTCCGAGTTAATATTTGAGCATAGTGAAGAATATTTGAAAAGCATAATATCACCTTATTGATTATTTTGTTGCTGTTACAAAAACTTCTATTGTGTGTGGCGTCATCCCCGTAACTGAAACGGTGGCAGATGTAAATGCTCTGGCACCGGTCATGGCATCTTGAGAAGCGGGATACCAATTTACCCAACCCCAGCCAGTAGTATAGCTAAAGTAATTAGAGGTTGGGTACTTGTGTGCACTGTGTGAGAAGGGGGCTCCATCGCCATAATGAACTTCTCTATTAGAAATATTAATTAGGCTAAGGGATGGAACCCAACTACCACTGACGCCGTTGACTCGAATTTTTCTACCAGATCGATCGTAGTTAATTTTAACAGTTGCTTCAACATCGGTTTCAGTGATCGATGTATCAGAATAAAAAGGTATAATTCCAGGTGTTGGTAAAGTGAAAGTGGCAGTCGCTTCTTCAGTTATACTATTACCGTCATTTATAGAAATATGATTGGAAATTTTTTGGGGCGAAATAATAATTGTTTCACCGGTAATGTCATCTGTAATGACGGCTGATATGTTGGAAAAATGGGAATCTGTTGTGTTGTTAAATTCGTTTGGAGCTGCCAATACTGGAAGTGAAGAAAATATCAGTATTGCAGAAACCAAAACCAATGATATGATCTTTTTCATGATAAAATTATCCTTTCTGAGAAAAAATTGATGAGTTCCAAAATAGAAAAATATATCCATTGGATTCACCCCCCTTTGTCAGCATAAAAAGGATGTATTTATAAGAATATGATAATATATATCGGGGAGAATGAATAGACTGGTTATATCTGAAACACAATAGTATAATTAAAACGATAAGCTCATGAACATATACTGTTTTATCATAAAGATAAAAAACGGGTTATAGGACAAAACGTGTTGATGGCTAATCCCATTGATCATAGAATCTGTCCACCTTATGAAAGTCACTCCAAACAATAGCATCTCCCCATATCGAAAGATTTTTTTCTAGTTTTTGCTTCTCACTCATCTTTTTGTATATGGCAGCTATGCTCTTGTCAGTGGGCATTATATTTAATATTTCAGACAAGGAAAGCGGTTCTGATGAGTGCATGTAACACCACCAGTAAACCGCTTTTATTCGTCTCTCAATTGAAAGTCCTCTATGGTTTCTCAGCATCTCTCTTAGCCTAGAATTAACGCCTCCCTCAATACGATTATTCATAGATGGAGGGGTAAAAGTCTCGCTTCAAATCATCATCGAGATAGGTAAAGATGGTGTTCTCTCTGATCAGCTTTAATAGTGATCTTTCTGCTTTTAAAAGCCTCTCGTGCGTGGGCCTTTTCTTTCCGTTCTCATCGATGGTCATCTGGCTTAAAAACTCTTGATGCTTATGGGTCCAGTATACAAA